>JAJAZI010000105.1 GCA_026785785.1 Microbacteriaceae bacterium | reverse complement strand
GTAGCGACCGTTCGAGATCGTGTCAGCGACGATCGGGCCGCTGGAGCGCGGGGTTGTGAAGTAATTGCTCGTGATCGCGTAGCGACCGTTCGGAGCGAGGTAGGAGACGACATAGCGCTGGCCGACGGTCAGGGTGACGGGGGATTGGAGGTTCGCCGTCTGCCAACCCGTCGCAGTCTCATTGGTGAAGGTCACCGAAGCGAGGTTCTGGCCGGTCGACGACCAGAGAGTGCCGCGGTGGGTGCCCGAGTTGCCGGTGCCCTTGTAGAAGCGGATGCCGGTGACGGTCCCGGGCTGAGAGACTGTGAACGCCATGCCCAGCTCGACCGCGTCGGGATCGGTCGAAGCGGCTGTCGTCGGCGCCTGGTCTCCGAGCAGGGTGAATTGACCGGTCGTCGAGGTGGTTGCCGCCGTCGTGAACGAGAAGCCGCCGCCCGTCACAGGGGTCCCCGCGACCGCGACCTGCGCCGTGTGCGGCGTCGAGGCGGTGAGGGGAGAGCTGGGAGTGAAGGTGACGGTGCGTGTTGTGGCGTTCCAGCCCACCGTGCCGATCACTGGGCCGGCCGACGACGAGACAGTGAGCGTCGGCGGTTCCGACGGCGCCGCGGAGAGAACGGCTGAGACAGCAGAGGATTGCGGGACGCCGGTCTGCCCCGTGGTCGGACTGCTCGAGACCACACTCAACGGAGTCGGCGTGCCCGAGGAGGCGAAGACCACATCGACGAAGTAGTTCGTCGTCGACGTTGAGGTGGGGAAGCCGTTGCCGTAGGTGAACAGACCTGCCGAAGTTCCGACCGCGAGTGGTCCGCGCTCGAACCCGGCACCGGCGAAGGCGCCGACCGTCGAGGAGTACGCGCCAACGTTGGCGCGATAGGAGGCGACATAGTCGCTACCGGCCTGAACCGCGATCGGCTGGGCGAAGTTGACGAACTGCCACCCCGACGCTGACTCGTTCGAGAAGTTGGCTGTTCCGAGTGACTGCCCGGTTGCTGTCCACAGGGTTCCAGTGTGGGTTCCGGTGTTGCCCAGCCCCTTGTAGAACTTCATCCCCGTGATGGTGCCGGTGGACAGAGCGGTGAATCGCACGCCGAGCGTCACCGGTCCGGGGTCAGCGGTTTCAAGCACCGCGGGAACTGCTCCGGGGAACAGGCTGCAGGGGCAGGCGCCGACGGCTCGGGTGTCGACCGTCGTGAACGACCAGGTCCGGCCCGTAACGAGCGAGCCGCCTGTCGAGGCTACGGCGTCGAGAGTGACCGTATAGGTCGTGTTCCCCGCCAACGCTGCGCTCGGGGTGAACTGCACCGTGCGTGTCGTGGCGTTGTAGCTGACGGTGCCGGCCACGTTTGTGCCCGCCGGGTTGGCAACGGTCGCGGTCACCGAGCTGGCGACGACCGGGTTGGAGAATGCCGCGCTCACGTTCGTGTTCACCGGCACGTCTTTCATGCCCGGCTGCGGCCACTGCGTGGTGGCTGCGAGCGGAGTGGTGTCGACGGTGTCGAAGAGCACGTCGACGAAGTAGTTCGAGTTGTCAAACGATTCGGTGGGGAACTGTCCCGGCGTTCCATACACACCAGGCGCAGGCTGCCCGAACGGTTTCGTGACGGAAAGAGGGGACGTCGTGGTTGCCGAGTAGGGCCAGTAGTACCTCTCGAGGGAGTAGCGTCCTAGGGGCGCTGTGTAGGAGACGACATACGTCTGGCCAGCAGCGACAGCCACGGCCGACGAGAACTTCGCGGTTTGCCAGCCGGCTGCGGTCTCGCCGGAGAAGGTCACGGTGGCGAGGCGAGTTCCCGTTGCACTCCACAAGGACCCGGTGTGCACGCCGAGGTTCGCGGCGCCCTTGTAGAACCGCACTCCGGTGACGAATCCGGCTGCCTCGGGGCTGAAGCGAAGGCCCAGCTCGACGGCGGTTCCGTCGCCGGAGTCCACCACCTTGGGCACGTCGTTCCCGAACGCGCTGTACGGGCCAGGCACTGACAGGCCGATGGATGCGGGCGTCGAGGGATAGTTGGCACTGTCGTCGATGGCGCGCACGCGAATCGACTGTGTTGCGCTGCCACGCTGACCGTAACTGTAGCTCCAGTTCGTGGTGCCCTGGGCTGGGTGCCAGCGGGCTCCGCCATCGGTGGAAACCTCGACTCCGGCCACAACGCCGCCCACGTCAGCCGCAGTGCCCGAGACAGTGACGAGCGATCCGTTCGCGATCGTCGAGTTCTGGGCCGGCGAGCTGATCGACACGGTGGGGGGTGTTTGGTCTGAGCTGGCCTGCGCCGCGACCAGCCCACTCATGAGCGATCTGGGTTGAGCACCCATGTCGGCGAGCAGGTTGACCTGTGCCTGCTGCATGCGGCTGTCCGCTGCGGCGCCGTTGCCGTCGTGGGTTTGGTCGAGTCCCCATGCCCACTGGATGCTGCCGGACGAGAACACGAGCGCACCGCTCGGCGCGCGATATAGCGTGCTGTGGTGGGTCGTGGTCCCAGGGCGCACGACGGTGCCGTAGTCCTGAAGGTACTCGGGTACATTGCCGGACGTCGTGGACAGCCGGATCAGACCCGCTGGCCGGAAGCCGTTGTCGAGGTCCTCGTTCGATTCATATCCCACGGTGTGAGGGGCGAGCTGGGCTCGGGTGCCGGAGGCGAGCGAGGTAAGGGAGGTATTGCGCCAGAGCCTGTTCTTGCCTTCGGCCGCGGAGACCGTGAGCGGGAGGTCGACGGAGTTCACCATGAACATCGTGCCGGTGAGAGCGTTCTCGGGCAGCCCGCCGCCGGCTGACTGTGGGGCGAATCGCGGATCGCGCCAGGTCCCGGTCCACTGGCTTGTTGGGTCTATCTTGGCGTTGCTCCACGTCTCCTTGTAGGAGACGAGGGTTCGGTAGCTCGTCGCGTCACTCGATGCCGCGGGCTCGTACCGCGTGCGCCAATAGCCCTCATTTCCCGCCAGGAACTGGAGGTTGACGCCGCCGTCGCGAGCGGCCTCGATGTTGGCCCGTTGCGCGCCCGACCAGTACTCATCGTGTCCGACGGAGAGAAAGACCTTGTGCTTGAGAAGATTCGCGCCGTTCCGGTCGGTATCGACACCGCTCGCGTAGGTGACGTCGTATCCGTTCCGTTCGAGGAATCGCACCTGCGCGTACTCGCTAGAGAAGTAGAAGTCTCGGGAGGTGTCGCCGTTGCGGGTGTTGAAGGGGCGGTTGTAGCTGAGCTTGTAGGCGCGGCCGGCCGCACCGCCGCCATAAAAACTGGCGCCACCGTAGGTGTTGTATGCGTGCCACGTCGGGTCTGAGGTCTGGAAGAGAATGTCGGCCGTGCTTGAGTCATCGCGCACGATGAAGGTGATGTGACTCCGGCCCCCCGTGTCAGCGCGACGTAGGAGAGCGACATACACCCCGGAGACAGCGTCGGCCGGAACGTTCCACGATGCCGATACTCCCCAGTTGCCGCAGTCGTAGAGGGCGGTTGACGCCTGGGTGATGCATCCCGGCTGACGCTGGGGGAGAGGCGCGGACGGCGTGACGTTCGTGATGAGCCGGGCACCGAGCCCCTGGTACCAGCCGGTGCGATAGATCCGCACCGTATAGGCGGATGCCGACGTGTCGACCTTGAAGTCGACGCGGTTACCAACATTAACGCTGATGTCGGATGCGAAGCCCTGGATGGACGAATCGCCGGCGCCGGTGATGTCCCACTCGCTCGGCGCGGAGCCCGGCTTGCTGTTTTCACACGCGACCTTGGAGGAGCCGTCGGTGCAGTGGCTCGCTGCCTGTGCGGGAGAGCCGCCGGCTACGAAGACCGTCGAGCCGATGAGCGCGGCGATCGAGACGCCTGCCAAGATGATGCGAGCGCGCAACGCGGTCATGGGAGGTTCCTAACATTGAGGGCTGGCCGCACGAGTGCGGAATCCGGCATGACGCGGGTCAGTTCGCGTGCGACGGCGGCGCCGATGATGCCGCCACCGATCACCGCGATCGGCTTCGTGCTGGTGTTGGGCATCAGTAGGCTCCGACCGCGCCGCGGATCACCTTGAGGGTGCGCCACATGATGACGAGGTCGCCGGCGAGCGACCAGTTCTCGACGTAGTAGAGGTCGAGCCGGACGCTCTCGTCCCAGTCGAGGTTCGAGCGGCCGTTGACCTGCCACATCCCGGTGAGCCCGGGCTTGATGTAGAGCCGGCGGTGCACGTGGTTCTCGTAGTTGGCCACCTCCCGCTCGAGCGGTGGGCGCGGACCGACGAGACTCATGTCGCCGACCAGAATGTTCCACAATTGGGGCAACTCGTCGAGCGAGTACTTGCGTAGAAGTTCACCAACACGAGTGACACGGGGGTCGTTCTTCATCTTGAAGAGCACTCCGGCGCCTTCGTTCTTGTCGAGCAGACCCGCCAAATCGTCCTCGGCCGTCGCGACCATGGACCGGAACTTCAGCATGTGGAACGGCTGACCACCACGCCCGATGCGCTCCTGACGAAACAGGACGGGGCCCCTGCTATCGCGGTGCACGAGCCAGGCGATCACGAGCAGCACCGGCATCAGGAAGATCAGGGCAAGGCCAGAGGCGACCACGTCAACGGCTCGCTTGAGAAGGTGACGTCCTCCGCCAAACTGCGGCAATTCCACGTGCATCAGGGGGAGCCCCTCGACGGGGCGGAAGTGAATACGCGGCCCCGCGACGTTGGTCAATTGGGATGCGACGACAAGCTCGGTCGTCGATCCCTCGAGGTCCCACCCAAGATCTCGAATGTACGTGGCCCCGCGCCCGGGGTTGCCTGCGACGATGACAGCATCCACACCGAGCGAGGACGCAGCCTCTGCGACACCGGACAGCGAAGAGACGATCGGGAGCGCATGGCGGTTTACGGTGATTGACCCGTCGGTCGATCCCGTGATGGCAGCGCCGATGACGTGGTAAAGGGAAACGCCGCGCTTGTCGATCTGCTTGACGACGTACTCAACGTCCGCCTCATCGCCGACGACGATCGCCCGGTGAAGATAATTCCCGTCGCGACGCTGGCGTGCAAGCCATTTGCGCCAGAGCAGGCGATTCAGGGCGAGACCCAAGATTCCCAATGGGAGAGCAAGAACAAAGAAGCCGCGGGCCACATCGACCTTGAAGATGAGGAAGATGATTGCGAGGACGCCGAAGGCGACGACGCTCGCGCTGACGACGCGTCGATACTCATCGAGCCCGATGCCGACGACCCGCGCGTCCCGCGAGTGATACGCACCGAGGCTGAGCGCCCAGGTCGCGATGACGGTCGCCGTGATCAACCAGTAACCCTGAGCAAACGAGCCCAGGGTCGCGGCGGTCTCGCCCCACCAGAACCTCGTAGCGTAGGCCGCGAGCACGGCCACCACGATGATGACCGTGTCGCTCACGGTGAGCCGGAGCCGATAGCGGCTCGCCCAGGCTGGGGCGACGACACCGGTTGGGGCTGTCGACGGACTGGCACTGCGCTGAGATGACTCGACGCCGCGCGGTTCCGACTCAACGAGGCGGAGTCTGGGGCGTCGCAGGTCGGAGCGCGCACCGCGCCTGACGGGTTCGCGTCGGGTCTCGGTCATGTGGGCAAGCTCACGTGGCGGTAGACAGAGGACGCCCTGACGATTCGGGAATTGCGGGCGCCGGGGGACGCCAATAGGTAATTCACTTGTGCCTGCCATTCGGGTAACAGGTTGCGACCACGAATTGTGCCAGGAGATCGGAGACCACGACCGTGAGCGGCCTGGGTAGGGCCGCGCGGCTTCGTGGCCCGCGATGAGCGGGCACGACTCGAAGAACTATTTCGGGATTCGGGCATTTCCTCTAGTGGGGTACTAGATAGGACTACGTTGCTGCGAAACCCACGGTACGTCCAGCGTTCCGTGGTGACTTGCGTTAAGGCGGGTAATCCTGTAGCGCGTGTTCTTACACTAGGGCATGAGCGCGATTCACCATGCCCCTCTTTCGGGGGGCTAACTGGGGCCGGACAGGGCTGCAAGGTCAGCTCTCGCCAGCGCAGCAGGCTGAGAACGATCGCGCTGCGGTCATCGCCCAGCAGATCGAGTACGTCTGACGGCGTGCGGCGGTTGACCGCGATCCAGCCAGGCACGGTCTCGAACTTGTCGGATCACATCAGGCGGAGTAGGTCAACCGGGGCGTGCTCATTGCGGGCAAGACACGCGAGCACGCTCTCGTCCACGTCGCGCGCCAGCGCCGCCAGCACATCCGCGGGTGCGTTGTGGCTCTTTGCGACGCTCTCCTTGATATTCTGGTTCGGGTCCTGGGCCAAAAGTTGCAGGCGCCTAAACTTGCTTTCAGTCATGGCCGATGCCGGGTGCAGCGATGCCGGCTGCTCGCGGGTGAGCATGCCGGGCGCCACCTCGCGAAGCTGTTTCAGCTGGGCGGCGGGTGAGAAGCGGATGCAGGACATGACGAGAACGCTGGCTGAGAGGTGGCGTCAGGGCGGTCAGGTGACGCGCCGAGCGGCGAGGGCGGCCGAGACCTCCTCGTCGGTGGTCTGGGTGAAATCGGCGTACCACTGCCCGACGGCGACGAAGTGGACCGGGGTCTCGACGCACACGAATTCGTCGGCGGCATCGCCTATCCTCGCAATCCAGTCGCGCGGCGCCACCGGAACGGCCAGCACGATGAGGCTCGCGCCCATCTCCCGCACGATGAGGCAGGCCGCCCGCGCCGTCGACCCGGTCGCGATCCCGTCGTCGACGACGATTGCCGACTTTCCGGCAAGGTCAAGTGCAGCACGGTTGCCGCGGAAGCGAACCATGCCCCGCTCGAGCTCCGCACGCTGGCGCGCCTCGATGATCTCGAGTGCGTCGTCGGTGACTCCGCGGGCCCGCATCGCGCTGCGGTCGACCACGCGCACGCCGCCCGCGCCGATCGCGCCCAGCGCATACTCGGGATTGAGAGGGGAGCCGAGCTTGCGGACGACCACGACGTCGAGCGGCGCGTCGAGCGCTCGAGCGACCTCGAGGGCGACGGGGACGCCGCCGCGGGGTAGGCCGAGCACGATGGTATCCGGCCCCGCGAAATCGGTCAGGCGCGTCGCCAGGCGGCGCCCGGCATCGGGTCGATCGAGAAACAACATGAGTGACCTCCGGTCGGTTTCGCGTTCATCGTAAGAGAGCCTCTCGAGCGGGGCATGGGGTTGCCACGGTCGGTAGACTCGCCCCGTGGATGACGCAAACCGAACCGAAGTCAGTTCCCGGATATTCACCCTCCCGAACTGCCTCAGTTTCGTGCGCCTCGCCCTCGTTCCGGTCTTCCTGGTGCTGTTGATCGGCGGGGACTACGTGCTCGCCCTGGTCACGCTCGTGGTGTCGAGCGTCACAGACTTTCTCGATGGGCTCATCGCCAGACGGTTCAACCAGATCTCGAGGCTGGGGCAGCTGCTCGATCCCGCGGCAGACCGGCTGTTCATCTTCGCGACGCTGATCGGGCTCGCGATCCAGCAGATCGTGCCCTGGTGGCTCGTGCTCGCGATCGTCGGCCGCGATGTCGTCCTGCTCGTCCTCGGGGTCGTCCTCGCCAACCACCGCTATGGTCCGCTGCCGGTTCACCACCTCGGCAAGGTGGCGACGTTCTGCCTCTTCTACGCCCTGCCGATCATCATGATCGGGCAGGCATTCCCCGCTGTGGACTTCGTGACCGATCCCATCGGGTGGGCCTTCGCGATCTGGGGAGCGTTCCTGTATTGGTGGGCCGGGATTATCTACCTTCGAGAGACCATTCGCGTCGTGCGGATTCCGCTGCTAGAGGAGCCCTCGGCATCAGATACGCTGGGACACTAGGGAGGTTCACGGTGGCCGATTTGGAGCACGATGGCAAGGCCGACGAAAACGGGCCTCGCGAGACAGACACAACGATTCACTTCACCAACGAGTTCGCGGCGCAGCTCGCCGCGCTCGGGGGCGAAGTATCTGCCGAGGAGCAGGAGGCGATCGCCGCGCTGCCTTCCGGGTCGGCGTTGCTCGTCGTACGCAGGGGTCCCAACGCGGGCGCTCGATTCCTGCTCGACTCGGACATCACGACGGTCGGCCGGCATTCCAATGCCGACATCTTCCTCGACGACGTCACAGTGTCGAGGCGCCACACCGAATTCCTGCGCCACGGTACGTCGTTTGAGATCAAGGACCTCGGTTCGCTCAATGGCACCTACCTCGATGGCGTGCGTATCGATTCCGCAGTGCTCAAGGACGGCGCGGAGGTGCAGATCGGCAAATTCCGGCTGACCTTCTACGCGTCCAGGGTCGATCTGGCCCACCTGGCGAGCAAGTAGTGGCGCTATCCGCTGGCCAGGCTCGAGTGCCCGGCCCGACTACGCTGCTGAGCATCGGGCAGGTGCTCGCGCGATTGACGGTCGATTTTCCCGACCTCACCCCGTCGAAGCTCCGCTTCCTCGAGGAACGGAAGCTCATTTGCCCCGCCCGCACCGAGTCGGGTTATCGCAAGTTCTCGCCGTCCGATCTCGACCGGCTCCGGTTCGTGCTCACGATGCAGCGCGAGCACTACCTGCCACTCAAGGTCATCAAGGGCTATCTCGACGATCTGGACGCCGGTCGCGCGCCGGAACTGCCCGGAGGGGCAGTCACGGCACCGTCAATGCTCTCGACCCAGCGGCGCCTGGGCCGCGATGCGCTCATCCGGGAAGCCCGAGCGACACCCCAGCTGCTCAACGACGCGGTGTCGTCGTCGCTCATTGTGCCGGCCGAGTTCTACGGCGACGACGTGGTCGCCGTGCTCAGGTCGCTCGTCGAACTGCAAAGGTCAGGCATCGAGCCGAGGCACCTGCGCACTTTCCGAGCGGCCGCGGAGCGTGAGCTCGGACTGATCGAGAACGCGCTGATGCCGGTCACCCGCCGCAAAGACGCGTCGAGCCGGGCCAAGGCTCTGGAACTCGCGCGCGAGATCGCCGGACAACTCGAGATCGTGCGTTCGAGTCTCATTCGCTCGGCCCTCGGTCGTCTCGATCGCTAGACTGGATAAGCTCACCGGCCGACACGCCGAGGGTTTTCATCGAATGTCGTTGCCCGAGCGGGCGGCGCTCGATAGCGTTGAATCTGCTGGCAATCCGACTAGCACAGCACGTGGCAAGCATGCCGAAGGGCAGAAGGCAATCGCATGAGTGAAGTCAGCAGCCGGAGCGAAGATTCTCGCTACGATCTCGGGCTCCTGTTCACGGACGGCCTTCCTGATCTCGACGCCAGCTCCGGCTACCGCGGGGCAGTCGCCGCACGCGCTGCCGGTATCAGCTATCGCCAGCTCGACTACTGGGCACGCACCGAGCTGGTCGAGCCCACCGTGCGCGGCGCTGCCGGCTCCGGCTCGCAACGCCTTTACGGTTTCCGCGACATCCTCGTGCTCAAGCTCGTCAAGCGCCTCCTCGACACTGGAATCTCTCTGCAGCAGATCCGCACGGCCGTGAACCAACTGCGCGAAGCCGGAGTGAGCGACCTGGCCCAGACGACGCTCATGAGCGACGGCGCGAGCGTGTACCTGTGCACCTCCGACGATGAGGTCATCGACCTCGTCAGCCGTGGCCAAGGCGTATTCGGCATTGCGGTCGGCAAGGTGCTGCGCGAGGTCGAGAACAGCCTCGTCGAGCTCGATGCTCAGCAGCCAGAGGCGACCGACGAACTCGCCGCACGCCGCGCCCACCGCGCCAGCTGAGCTGCGCTGGCTCAACTGCGCCCGCTGACCCGCGCTCGCTGACTCCAGGCAGTTACGAGGCAGCGACTCCGGCCGGGTCTTCCATCTTGGCGGTGCGCATCACGCGCAGCAGCAGCTGGTCGAAGTTGCGTGCCATCTCTTGGGCGCTCTCGCCCGGCCACATGTGCAGCGGCTTCGCCGCGCCCTGCGCCTGCTGAAGCGAGGTGCGCTCGGGCAGCTGGGGGCTGAGCACGAGCGGGCCGAACATATCTCTCAGCTCCTTGATCCGGAACTGGTGCTCGAGGGACTGCACGCGGGCCCGGTTCACGATGATGCCGAGGGGTTGGAGTCTGGGGGAGAGGCCGCGGCGGATCTCTTCGATGGCGCGCAGGGCACGGTCGGCGGCAGCGACCGAGAACAGGCCCGGCTCGGTGACGACCGCGACGCGGTCGCTCGCGGCCCACGCGGTGCGGGTGAGCGCATTGAGTGACGGCGGGCAGTCGATGAGCACGATGTCATAGTCAGACTCGACGTTGGCGAGCGCCTCCTCGAGCTTCCAGATCTCGCGGATGCTTGGATGCGGCCCATCGAAGTTGATCGACGACGGGCTTCCGATCATCACCTCGATCTTCCCCGGCCGACCGCGCGTCCACCCGCTCGGGGCGATCGCGGACCGCACGATCTTCTCCTTCGGCGAAGCGAGAACGTCGGCGACGTTGAGGTGGCCGGCGACATTGATGTCCATTCCGGTCGAGACATCCGATTGCGGATCGAGGTCCACGACGAGGGTGCGGAGGCCCTTCGCGAAGGCTGCCGAGGCGAGCCCGAGGGTCACAGTGGTCTTTCCCACTCCTCCCTTGAGGGAGCTCACGCTGAGTACATGCACAAGACGAAACGATACCTTCACTAGTCTGAAAGCACCTAAACGTCGATGACCGATGCTGACGAATCTGTAAGGGGCTTCATGTTCACCAAGATCCTGGTAGCGAATCGCGGCGAAATCGCCATTCGCGCCTTCCGTGCGGCCTACGAACTGGGTGCTGCGACGGTGGCCGTCTTCCCGTACGAGGATCGAAACTCCCTTCATCGACTCAAGGCCGACGAGGCGTACCAGATCGGCGAACGAGGCCACCCGGTGCGCGCCTACCTCGACGTCGCGGAGATCGTGCGTGTGGCGGTCGAGTGCGGCGCCGACGCCATTTACCCCGGCTATGGCTTCCTTTCGGAGAACCCTGAGCTCGCCGAGGCTGCTGCGGCCGCCGGCATCACGTTCATCGGGCCGGGCCAGAAGGTGCTCGAGATGGCCGGCAACAAGGTCACCGCGAAGGAACACGCGATCGCCGCGGGTGTTCCGGTTCTCGCGTCAACTCCCGCGTCGCGCGACCTCGACGAGCTCCTCGCCGGCGCCGACGCGATCGGCTTCCCGATCTTCGCCAAGGCCGTCGCCGGCGGCGGCGGGCGCGGGATGCGGCGGGTCGAGACGAAGGCCGACCTGAGGGCGGCACTGGTCGAGGCGATGCGCGAGGCCGATAGCGCCTTCGGTGACCCGACGATGTTCCTCGAGCAGGCCGTTGTGCGGCCACGGCACATCGAGGTGCAGATCCTCGCCGACTCGACCGGCGACACGGTGCACCTGTTCGAGCGGGACTGCTCGGTGCAGCGGCGCCACCAGAAGGTCGTCGAGATCGCCCCGGCGCCGAACCTCGACGAGGACACCCGCCAGGCAATGTTCCGCGACGCGATCGCGTTCGCCAAGTCGATCGGCTACGTCAACGCCGGCACCGTGGAGTTCCTGCTCGACACGGCGGGCGAGCGCAAGGGACAGCACGTGTTCATCGAGATGAACCCGCGCATCCAGGTCGAGCACACCGTGACCGAGGAAGTCACCGACGTCGACCTCGTGCAGACCCAGATGCGCATCGCCTACGGCCAGTCGCTGCGCGAACTCGGTCTGAACCAGGAAAACCTACGCCTGCACGGCGCGGCACTCCAGTGCCGGATCACGACCGAGGACCCCGCAGCCGGATTCCGCCCCGACACCGGCAAGCTCACCACCTACCGCTCGCCCGGCGGCGGCGGCATCCGGCTTGACGGCGGAACCATCAACCCGGGCACGCAGATCAGCCCGCACTTCGACTCGATGCTTGTCAAGATGACCTGCCGCGGCCGCGACTTCCCTGCGGCGATCGCGCGGGCCCGACGCGGGCTCGCCGAATTCCGCATCCGCGGCGTCGCCACAAACATCCCGTTCCTGCAGGCGGTGCTCGACGACCCGGACTTCAACGCCGGCGACCTCAGCACCTCGTTCATCGACGAGCGACCCGGCCTGGTCAACTCGAACCAGTCGAAAGACCGCGGAACCAAGATCCTCAGCTGGCTCGCCGACGTCACCGTCAACCAGCCGTATGGCGCCGGCGCCGGCACGATCAACCCCGCTCTCAAGCTGCCGACGGTCGACCTCACGGTCGCGCCTCCCGCCGGCTCCAGGCAGCGGCTGCTCGAGCTCGGCCCGACCGGCTTCGCCGCCGCGCTGCGCGCCCAGACTGCGCTCGCAGTGACCGACACGACCTTCCGCGACGCGCACCAGTCCCTGCTTGCGACGAGGGTGCGCACGCGCGACCTCATCGCGGTCATCCCGCATGTCGCCCGACTCACCCCCGGGCTGCTCTCGATCGAGGGGTGGGGAGGCGCGACCTACGACGTCGCGCTCCGCTTTCTCGGCGAGGACCCCTGGGAGCGCCTCGGGTCGATGCGCGAGGCCCTGCCGAACATCGCCATCCAGATGCTGCTCCGCGGACGCAATACGGTGGGCTACACCCCGTACCCCACCGAGGTGACCGACGCGTTCGTACGGGAGGCGGTGTCGACCGGAGTCGACATCTTCCGCATCTTCGACGCACTCAACGACGTGTCGCAGATGCGGCCGGCGATCGAGTCGGTGCTCGAAACCGGGCACGCGGTCGCCGAGGTCGGGCTCTGCTACACGGGCGACCTGCTCGACCCCGCCGAGAAGCTCTACACCCTGGACTACTACCTCGCCCTCGCCGAACAAATCGTCGAGGCCGGGGCCCACATCATCGCGATCAAGGACATGGCCGGACTGCTGCGCGCGGGAGCCGCTGAGAAGCTCGTCACGGCTCTGCGTGCACGGTTCGACCTTCCGGTGCATGTGCACACCCACGACACCGCGGGCGGCCAGTTAGCCACACTCCTGGCGGCCAGCCGTGCCGGGGCGGATGCCGTGGACGTCGCAAGTGCGCCGATGGCGGGCACGACGAGCCAGCCGTCGGCATCCGCCCTCGTCGCGGCCCTCGCGCACACCGAGCGGGATACGGGCCTCTCGCTCGACGCCGTCTCCGACCTCGAGCCCTACTGGGAGGCCGTGCGCCACGTCTACAAGCCGTTCGAATCGGGTCTCGCCGGACCGACGGGTCGCGTCTACCGCCATGAAATCCCGGGCGGCCAGCTGTCGAACCTGCGCCAGCAGGCGATCGCGCTCGGGCTCGCCGACCAGTTCGAGAAGGTCGAGGACCTCTACGCGGCCGCGAACCGGATCCTCGGGCGCCCGCCGAAGGTCACCCCATCGTCGAAGGTCGTCGGCGACCTCGCGCTCGCTCTCGCGGCGGCGGGGGCCGACCCGGATGACTTCGAGCAGAACCCCGACAAGTACGACATCCCCGACTCGGTGATCGGGTTCATGGCCGGCGAGCTCGGCGACCTGCCGGGCGGATGGCCGGAGCCCTTCCGGAGCAAGGTGCTCGCGGGCCGCTCGGTCAAGATCGGAATCGCCGAGATCAGCGCAGAGGACCGCGACACGCTCGCCGGCGACAGCACCGGCCGTCGCGCGACCCTCAACCGCTTGCTGTTCCCCGCGCCGGCGAAAGCCTTCGAACAGATCCGCGAGGAGTACGGCGACCTGTCATCGGTCGACACCGCGGACTACCTGTACGGGCTCCGCCAGGGCCAGGAGCACATTGTCGAGATGAGCCGCGGAGTGAGCCTGTTCGTGGGACTCGAGGCCATCGGCGACGCCGACGACAAGGGAATGCGCACGGTCATGACGACACTCAACGGCCAGCTCCGCCCGGTCTTCGTGCGCGATCGCGGCATCCGGGTCGAGACGAAGGCGGCCGAGAAGGCCGACCCCGCCAAGCCCGGGAATGTCGCGGCCCCGTTCTCGGGAGTGGTGACGCTGCAGGTCGCCGAGGGGGATGTCGTCGAGGCCGGGCAGCCCGTCGCGTCGATCGAGGCGATGAAGATGGAGGCCGCGATCACGGCGACCGTCTCTGGCATCGTCACGAGGCTCGCCATCCCGCCGACGCAGCAGGTCGACGTCGGCGACCTGCTGGTCGAGATCACGGCATCCTGATCGCGCTGGTCGGCGAGTCCCTCGCCCCGTGAGCTGCGGGTAAACTGACGGGTCCGGTTTTTTTCGAAAGGTGATGGGTAGTGACTGACAAAACCGAGCACGACGAGGGGCGGCGCGGCTTCGAGGACGCACCGGAGAATGAGCAGCGCGTGGACGACGAGCTCGTCGGCGAACTCGGCGACCGCGGCGAGGACCTCGCCGACGGCGTGCCCGAGAGCCTCACGATTGAGGTGTCGCTTCCGGCGCCCATGCACTCGATGCCGGAAGACGAGATCGCGGTCGCGATAGACGAGGTCGCAGTGAACCCGGGGGAGGTCGTGCTCACGTCGACGACGACGTCAGTCCAGTTCACACCGCCGATCGTTGACTCGATCGAGGCCGCCGAGCCCGGCGGCAGCACCTACAACCGGCGTGGACAGCTGCGCCGCGGTGCCGCCGACGGCCCCGAGCCGGCCGCGATGCTCACGGCGGAGAGGCTGCTCGGCGGGCACCGCAAGGCAGGCATCCCGCCCGAGGGCCGCTGGCCGTGGTTCGTGCACACCGTCACCTTCGGCACCGTCAACCTCGGCGACTCCGCTGCCGTCAGCTATCGCAAGCGGATCGACGCGCGCATCCACAAGGAATTCAACGGGGGAACCCGGTTCGTGCCGGTGCTCACACGCAAGGGGGGAGTGGGCAAGACGACGGTGACGGCCCTGCTCGGGATGGCGCTGGCCGACGTTCGCGAGGACCGCATCATCGCCATCGACGCGAACCCCGACCGGGGGACCCTCTCGGAACGGGTCAACAAGCAGACCCAGTCGACGGTGCGCGACGTCGTCACCAAGGCGGCCTCCGTCTCGAGCTTCAGCGACTTCACCCATCTGGTCTCCCGAGACGAGACGCGGCTGGACATCCTCGCCTCCGACACCGACCCGCTGTTGTCCGAGGCCTTCGACGAGGACGACTATAACGTCGTCGCCGACTTGTGCGCCCGGTTCTACTCGATCGCGTTGACCGACTGCGGCACCGGAATCGTGCACTCGGTGATGCGCGCGACGCTGCAGCGCGCCGACGCCGTGGTCATCGTCTCCGGCGGCAGCGTCGACGAGGCCAGGCTCGCGTCCGAGACCCTCACCTGGCTCGAGGCGAACGGGTACGGCGACCTGGTCCGCAACGCCGTCGTCGCGCTCAACACGGCGACCCCGGGCACGAACCTCGTGAATCTCGACGAGATCGAAGCGCACTTCCGCTCACGGGTTCGCGAGATCGTGCGGATTCCATACGACCCGCAGCTCGCGGCCGGCTCGGTCGTCTACTACAAGGAACTCAAGCCGCTCACCAAGAGCGCCGCGAGGGAGCTCGCCGCGCTCGTCGTCGACGGCCTTCCCCAGGTCAGATCGGACTGACGGCGCCGATGACGGAGCGACAGATCCGGATCTTCGGCGATCCGGTGCTCAAGACCGTGTCCGACCCGGTCACACCGGGCCACCCCTCGGTGCGCGGGCTCATCGACGATCTCCTCGACAGTGTCAAGGTGCCCGGAAGGGCCGGTGTCGCCGCCTGCCAGATCGGCGTGAACCTGCGGGCATTCAGCTACAACGTCGACGGCGAAGTCGGCTACATCATCAACCCGGTCGTCGTCGAGCTGCGCGGCGAGCCGGAACTGGTCGAGGAGGGCTGCCTCTCGGTGCCGGGGTTCTTCTTCCCGCGGCTGCGCTACCCGTTCGCACGGGTCGAGGGAATCGACCTCGACGGCAACGCGATCGAGGTGTCCGGCGATGGGCTCATGGCGCAGGCGCTGCAGCATGAGGCGGACCACCTCGACGGCAAGCTCTACATCGACGGGCTCGACAAGGAGACCAAGCGCGACGCGATGCGCCAGATCCGCGAGTCAGACTGGTTCTAGTCCGGCTCTGGCCCGCGGATCCGAGCTGGCCCGCGGGTCCGGCCCGCGGATCCGGCCCGCGGGTCTGGCGGGGGCTCAGCCGACGAGTGAGGTTCCCTCTGTTGCGGGCTGTCCCGCGTACATGCCCTCGATCACGGGCGTGTAGTCCTTGACGATGAGGTCCCGCTTGATGCTGAGCTTCGGGGTGAGGTAGCCGCTCGCCTCGGTCAGGTCGTGCTCGAGAACCGTGAACTTGCGGATCGACTCCGCGCGGGAGACGTTGGCGTTCGCCGCGTCGATGGCGCGCTGGATCTCGGCGAGCACCTTCGGGTTCTTCGCGGCCGCGGCGATTCCCTGGCTACCGTCCTCGTCGTTGTTCTTCAGCCAGACCGGGAGCATCTCCTCGTCGAGGGTGATGAGCGCGGCGATGAACGGCTTCTGCTCGCCGACGACGATGACCTGGCTGATGATCGGGTTCGCCCGGATCGGGTCCTCGAGCGCGGCGGGGGCGACGTTCTTGCCACCCGCCGTCACGATGATCTCCTTCTTGCGCCCGGTGATCTGCAGGTAGCCGTCCCCGTCGATCTCGCCGATGTCGCCGGTCCTGAACCAGCCATCCTCGAAGACATCCTTGGTCGCCTCGTCGTTCTTCCAGTAGCCGGCGAAGATGTTCACGCCCTTGACCTGGATCTCATGCTCGTCGGTGATGCGCACGGAGACGCCGGGAAGGGGCGGGCCGACCTTGCCGATCTTGAACCCCTCGACCCGGTTGATCGATACAGGAGCCGTGGTCTCGGTGAGGCCGTAGCCCTCGAGGATCGTGATGCCGAGGCTGCGGTAGAAGTGCCCGAGGCGGAGGCCCAGGGGAGCGGATCCGGACACCGCGTACTTCACGTTGCCGCCCATCGCCGCCCGAATCTTCGAGTAAACGAGCCGGTCGAAGAGCGCGAACTTGACCTTGAGCCCGAGCGGCACGCTCCCCGCATCCAACGCCTTCGAATGCGCAACGGCGACATCGGCGGCGGCGCGGAAGATCTTGCCCTTGCCGCCGGCCTCCGCCTTCTGCTCAGAGGAGTTGTAGACCTTCTCGAACACCCGGGGTACCGCGAGCAGGAAGGTCGGCTTGAAGGTGGCGAGCGAGGGGAGGAGCTGCTTGGTGTCGGGCTGGTGGCCGACCTTCACCCCGCCGTGAACGCAGAGGAGCGAGATGTACCGGGCGAAGATGTGCGCGGTGGTGATGAACAGCAGCGTGGTGGAACCGGGGTGCACGACCTCGGGCACCGCCTTCTGCGCGTTGCGGCAGAGTTCGACGAAGTTCGAGTGGGTGAGGATGCAGCCCTTCGGCCGCCCCGTGGTGCCGGAGGTGTAGATCAGCGTCGCGGCATCCGAGCCCGTGGCGATCTGCCGGCGTCGCTCGATCTCCTCATCGGGAACATCAACACCCTTGGCGACGAGCTTGTCGAGGTCGCCGAGGTCGATCTGCCAGACGCGAGAGACGAGCGGGAGGTCGGCCCGGATCTCGTCGAACCGGGCGAAGTGATCCGGGGTCTCGGTGATCATGGCGGTGGCGCCGGAGTCGCTCAGGTACCACAGCAGCTGGCTGGGGGCCGACGTCTCATAGACGGGGACGAGCAGCGCGCCGGCGAACCAGGTCGCGAAGTCGATGAGCGTCCACTCGTAGCGGGTCTTGCACATCAGGCCGATTTTGTCGCCCGGCTGAACACCGGATGCAACGAGCCCCTTTGCCAAGGCGACAACCTGCCGGTGGAACTCCACCGCGGTGACATCGCTCCAGGTGCCGCCGGGGGCGGGGAGCGCGAAAATCGGGAGGTCAGGGGTGTCTCGAACCCTGTCCACCAACAGATCGGTCGCGTTGGCTTGCGGGTCTGCTGGAACTAGTGCGGGTACGTCATAAACTTTCACGGCAACTCCTTCGGCACCGACGGGGCAAGTGACAATAAGTCTACCGGATGCAATATTCCGGTAGTTGCCTCGGTGGGTGGCATGCCCATCCCTAAACTCTAGAGGGCGCTCCCCGGTCGTGGAGGAGGTTCAGCAATCGAGCCGGAGTGCTCAAGAGAGGTGACACGCGTGGACGCGATCGGGATTGACATCGGCGGAACGAAGATCGCGGGCGCCGTGGTGACCGAACTCGGTGAGATCATCGCGGAGGAGCGCGTGGAAACCGAGGCGGGGGACTCGGATGCCATCGTCGATGCCGTCGTCGCCATGATCGAATCTCTCGCCGCCGGTCGGGACATCGGCGCTGCGGGTGTTGCCGCGCCAGGGTTTATCGACGCCGCGCAGTCGACCGTGTACTACACCCCCAACATCCCGTGGCGGGGCGAGCCGCTGCGCGACCGGCTCGTCGAACGACTCGACCTCGACATCACGATCGACAACGACGCCAACGCCGCGGGGTGGGCCGAGTTCCGCTTCGGCGCGGGCCGCCTCGTCAGCGACATGACGATGCTGACGATCGGCACGGGTGTCGGCGGGGCGATCGTCACGCGCGACCAGTTGTTCCGGGGAGGCTTCGGCGCCGGGGCGGAGCTCGGCCATATGCGGGTCGTCCCGGACGGACTGCCCTGCGGCTGCGGGGCGAGGGGATGCATCGAGCAGTACGGCTCGGGGCGCGCCCTGCTCCGGATGGCGAATGCCATCGCCGACGTCGGGGGGATCGGGCAGGCGCTCTCGCGAGTGCGCGATGTGCGGGGAACGCTGACCGGTCACGACATCAGCACCCTCCTCCGTGAGAACGATCCTGGTGCACTGGCCGCCTTGCGCGAACTCGGCCACTGGCTCGGTCAGGCCTGCGCCTCGCTGAGCGCGGTGCTCGATCCGCAGTTGTTCGTGTTCGGCGGCGGGGTGTGGGGGGGGGGGGGCCGCCGGGGGGGCCCCCCGGGGGGGGGGGGGGGGGCCCCGGGGGGGGGGGGGGGGGGGGGGTGTGGCCCCGCCCCCGGGGGCCCACACGGGGGGCGCGGGCCCCCGACACCCCGCCGCCGAACACGAACAACTGCGGATC
>JAJAZI010000104.1 GCA_026785785.1 Microbacteriaceae bacterium | reverse complement strand
CGGCCACGAGGTTGTCGACGATCGGGCGCCCTCCCGGCGACGGATCGGCCGCGAGGAAGCGCGCGTTCACGTCGTCGAAGAAGGCGAGATTCTCGTCGGCGGTGCCGTCGGGGTCGAACTCCGCAGCCAACTCCGGCCCGGGTGGCGGCGCGGTGTCTGGGGCCGGCTCGGACTCGGGGTCGGTCTCGGGCTCTCCCGAGGGATCGACGGCCGCGGAGGACGCCCCTACCTGCGCGCTGCTCACCCCGCATCCGGAGAGCGTAAGGGCGAGGGCGATTCCGAGTGTGGCGGCAGCCACCGCCGGCCTGTGCGCCGCGGTCCGAATCCTTCTGCGTGGTGCACTCATCGGTGCAAGCTTAGAACGGCACACTGGCCCCATCGTCGACTCGAACGCCCGGTTCTGATTCGGCGCCGTCGAAATCCGCCTGAGCGTTGCCAGCTGCACCGAACTGACCCTGATCGGGATCCGTCGGCGCGGCGGCCTCCGACCACACGTGCGCCGGTGCGACCGGCTCGCCCGCCGCTGCGCCCACGTCGTTCGCCGCGACCGCCGATAATCTCGTCCATCTCGCCGTCCCGAGCGTCAGGTCGTGCCCCATCCAGTCGACGTCGATATCGACGTTGGTGCCGGCCTTATCGGCGGTCTGCCAGGGCCGGATGTGCAGCCGACCGCTCAGTACGACGGCATCGCCGCTGTTCAGCGAGGCATAGGCGTTGAGGGCGAGCTTGCGGTAGGTGGAGACCGAGTAGAAGTTGGTCTCTGTCTCGACCCACTTGTTCAACTTCTTGTCGAAGTAACCCAGATTCGAGGCGAGGCGGAACCGCGTGATCGCCACGCCATCGCGGCTGGTGTAGTGATTGGGCACGGATGCCACGTTGCCGGTGATGATGATTGTGTCTGTCGTCATGCCGCAAGTGTGCGGCACTGCCGGGGCCGACCGGGCGGCGTCTCCCCGTCGGGGGACAGCCGCCGCTGCGGACAGCCTGTGCAGGGGTGAAGAGGCCTATCGCGAGTCAGTGCTCGCGGAACTCCGGCCACTCCGAACCCGGCAGCAGCGCGGCGTGCAGCGCGCTCTTCGCCACCTCCAGCGACGGATACACGGAACGGAACTGCTCGTCCCGGAGCAGCTTGAAGGTGTACCCGTTCTCAACCCGGTGAATCGATCCGACTGCTCCGGCCGGCCCGAAGGCCACCCAGGTCTGACCGGTCAGGGTGAGGTTTGCGTTGCTCATCGTTGAGCTCCTTTTCCTATGGATTCCCGCGATTATGGAGCGAGAATGTAATCAGCGTACGACTTGCGCACCTTATTCACCTTAGGAAGCGCCACGGCCATGCAATACCCCTGGCCGGGGTTCTTCGCGAAGAAATCCTGATGGTAGGACTCGGCCTCAAACCACTCCCCGAGCGGGCTGATCTCGGTGACGATCCCCCCGTCCCAGACGTCGGAGGCACGGTCGCGTGCGGCGGCGAACAGCTCGCGCTGGGCGTCGTCCGTGTAGAACATCGCCGAGCGGTACTGCGTGCCGACATCCGCGCCCTGCCGATTCAGCTGCCGGGGATCGTGCAGCGTGAAGAAGACGTCGAGGATCACCTCGGCGGGGATGACCTCGGGGTCGAAGGTAACGGCGACCGCCTCGGCGTGGCCGGTGCGCCCGGTGCAGACCGACTCGTAGGTCGGGTGCGCATCCACTCCCCCGGTATAGCCGGAGACGACCGAGTCGACTCCCTTGAGTACGCGGTAGACCGCATCGAGACACCAAAAACAGCCGCCGGCCAGTACGAGAGTGTGCATTGTGTAAGCCTACTTTCTGTCGCAGACGGTTAGCTGAGCGCCGTCCTCGACAACAGCACACGTTGAGAGGACATTCCCGCTATCACCCAGCCATAGGCTGACCGAATGAGCTATCGCGCTGAGCACGCCCGCTACGAATCGATCAAGTACAACCGAGTCGGCCGGAGCGGTCTCACACTGCCGGCCGTGTCGCTGGGACTGTGGAATAACTTCGGGTTCGACAAGCCCGTCGAGACGCAGCGCGCCATCCTGCGCCGCGCCTTCGACCTCGGGGTGACCCACTTCGACCTCGCCAACAACTACGGCCCGCCCGCCGGGTCGGCCGAGACCAACTTCGGCCGGATCTTCTCTGACGACTTCCGCCCGTACCGCGACGAAATGGTCATTTCGTCGAAGGCCGGGTACGACATGTGGCCCGGCCCCTACGGCGACTTCGGCTCCCGAAAGTACCTGCTCTCCTCCCTCGACCAGAGCCTTGAGCGAATGGGGCTCGACTACGTCGACATCTTCTACTCGCACCGCCCCGATCCAAAGACGCCGATCGAGGAGACGATGGGCGCCCTGGCGACCGCGGTGCAGTCGGGGCGCGCCCTCTACGTCGGAATCTCGAGCTACTCCCCAGAGCAGACCGTCGCCGCGCACGCCGCCCTCGCCGAGCACAAGATCCCCCTGATAATCCACCAGCCCCGCTTCAACATGTTCGACCGCCACATCGAAGACGGCCTTCTCCCGGTGCTCGACGACCTGGGAATGGGAAGCATCGCCTTCTCGCCACTGTCGCAGGGACTGCTGACCGACCGCTACCTCAACGGCATCCCGGCGGACTCCCGCGTGGCCGAGGGGCGCTGGATGTCATCGGACGTGATCAGCGACACCTACCTGGCCCGGGCCCGTGGCCTGGACGAGATCGCCCGGCAGCGCGGGCAGAGCCTCGCCCAACTCGCCCTGACCTGGGTGCTGCGCCACCCCCAGGTGACTTCGGCGCTCATCGGCGCCTCGAGCGTCGCCCAGCTCGAGGACAACATCCGCGCGCTGGAGGGTGCGGCTCTGAGCGACGACGAACTGGCCGCCATCGACGAGTTCGCGGTGCACGGAACCGGCCGCAGCTGACCTGCGGATGGGCTATATCTACGCGCTCACCGCGGCGCTGTTCTTCGGCGCCAACGGCAGCGTCACGAAGGTCATCCTCGACGCCGGGCTGACCCCAGCACAGCTCACGGTGTTCCGTGTGCTGAGCGCAGCGGTCATCTGCGGCGCGATCCTGCTGGTCACCGACCGGGGCGCCTTCCGGGTCGCGCCCCGCCAGCTGCTGATCCTCGGGTTCCTCGGGGTCGTCGGAGTCGCGATGCTGCAGTTCACCTATGCCGTTGCGCTCGGGCTGCTCCCGGTGGGCATCACCCTGCTAATCGAGTACACCGCGGTTCTGATGGTCGCTGTCGTCGCCTTCTTCGTCTACCGGGAGCGAGTGAAAGCGCGGTTGTGGGTGGCGATCGGATGCGTGCTCGTCGGCCTCGCGATCGTCGCGCAGCTCTGGTCGGGCGAGCTCGATCCGGTCGGCGTGCTCTTCGCCTTCGGGGCGGCGACGAGCCTGACCATCTACTTCCTGGTCGGCGAACGCGAGGTGGGCAAGACCACCCCCATCGCCGTCGCATTCTGGACGATGAGCTTTGCGAGTGCCTTCTGGCTGGTGTTCAGCGGGTGGTGGCGCATCGACCCGGCGATCTTCCACGCGTCGGTTTCGCTGAGCGGCAACCTCGCCGAGGTGGTAGTGCCATTCTGGGTGCCGTTGCTGTGGAGCATGGTGCTCGGTTCCTTCGCGCCATTCGTGCTCTCGCTGCTCGCCCTGAAGCACCTCACCGCCACAGCGGCCGGCGTCGTCGCGTCCTCCGAGGTCATGTTCGCGTTCCTCGTCGCGTGGATCTGGCTCGGCGAGACGCTGGGCGCGGTGCAGCTCGTCGGCGCCGCCGTCGTTCTCGCGGGTATCATCCTCGCCCAGACGGCGAGGGCGGGGAAGGTCATCGACGCCGACCTCGCGCTCGCACCGCCCGCGTTCCCCGCCCCACAAGGCTGAGCAGTCCGTCGCCCCCCGCCGACCAATGTCGGCAGCATCCCCTACCGTCGTCACCACACAGACCGTTGGGCCGGGCGGCAGACAGGAAGGCACTCATGCGCACCATCGAACACGGCGCCACCGCGACAGCCCGCACCATCACGACGCGCGGCACAGCTGGGACAGCCCGCGCCACTGCGGTACCGGGACTCGACCTCGTGCGGGTCAACGACTGCTTGTGGCGGGTAGTCCGCCCGGCGGGCGAACTTGTCGGCTACGTCGAGCTCTTCAGCGCTCCCGGCGGCACGCGGTACCGAGCAAAACGGTTCCTGCCCGTGCAGCGGCGTGTGCTCATCGACGGGGAGTTCTGGGCGATGGACGACGCGGTGGAGTGCTTTCGCACCCACTGAGCCACCGCCGCGATTCTCATGACACTCGCGCACATTGGACCGCCGGATCCCAAGTTCGGGTTATGTTGCCCACATGGAGCTTTGGAACAGTTTTCTCGGATGGTTCGAATCGGCTGACGGCGAGCGAATGATGGGCAACGTCATCATCCCGTTCGTCGCGATCCTCGTCGCAGGCATCGTCGCCGCGGTCATCGGTCGCGGCTCGACGAAGCGGCTCATCACGCTCAACGAACGGGAGAACCGCGTCTCGGCGGTCGCGACGATCATCGGTGCTGCACGCCGTGCATCCATCTGGAACACCCTGAGCGCGCCCGAGCAGCAGCACGTTGACCACGTGGCGAGCGAGGCCGACGTGCGCGTGCGCCTGCTCGCGGTGCCCGGTTCGAGTCTTGCCGCCGACTGGGCCGCACACGAGATCGCGAGCATGAAGCGCGACTCGGTGTCGTTCAGCTTTCAGGCCGAGCAGTCGCTGATCGAGTTCCGCGACCGCATTGTGACCTGGCAGGGCAAGCCGGGGCGTGCAAAGAAACTCTTCAAGAACGACCTCGACCTGTGGGCGTACGAGGACTCGAAGAACACAAACGACATCGTCTCCCAGCAGCAGGCCTGGGCCGCGGCCCAGGTGGCCTCCGAAACCGGCCCCATCTCGACCGTGAAGCCGTCGCAGAAGGAGGCCGAGGCGGCACCGCCTCGCGCCTTCGCTTCGGCCGCCCCAGCCCCAGCCCCGATTCCGGTCCCGGCCGCGGTCGCGGCTCCGGTGCCGGCCACCGCGATCGAGCCGCAGCGGGAGACCCTCAGCGGCACCGACGAGAGTCCTGAACTCATCGAGCCCGCCCGTCGTTCGAACGAGGACTCATTCGACGACGAGGGCAACCGCCTGGACGAGGCTCTCTATTCACCCGTCACAGCCAACACGGTGACGAAGCGGATCAACCCGCCGCGTCCCGGGGACGACGGCCAGAAGTACTGACGCCGATCAGCGCACCGGGTCACACCCGGGTCACGGCGCCCGTGCCGATCGGTAGAGGTCTGAGCCCTGCGGCACAATGTGGATGTCGGTGAGATAGCCGCTCCGCAGCGCGTCACCTGGCGGGGTGTTGATCGATACCTCGCCGTCGCGCGCGAATCCGGGCGGTTTGCCACCCGGGGGTCGCGCCGCGACACGCACGCTCGGCGTCACCATTCGCTCGACGGCGGATGCGGGAGACCGGTGGAGGGCACGGAGGGCGCGCCCGTGCGGCCTCCGAACGAGGGCGCGCCGCCGGGGAGCGCGATGAGGGGACGTCAGGCCTCGCGGGCGAAGTGCGCAACGCGCGAGTTGACACGACGGCCCGCCGTGGCATTCGCTTCGCAAACCCAGCGCGGAAGGTCTTGGCGGCGGCGGCAAGCGAGAAGCGGGTGACGCGCGCCGCTCGGGGGCATGCTTCAGATCAGACCGATTCTGCCCGGCGCAACCGGGTGTCGCGCGACTGGGGACATCGCATAATCTCGTCGCTTGAGATGTTGATAGCCGGGTCAGCTGGGCCCGGCGCTGCCGGATCCCCTCCTTCGTGAAACTGCGACGCAGCATCGTCACACACCGGCCGGCGATCCTTGCCTCCATCGAGCACGGACTCTCCAACAAACGCATCGAATCCATGAACACCAGGATCAGACTCATCGCCCCCGTTGCCTTCGTCTTCACACCACCCGACGCCCTCATCGCCCTCGCCATGCTCAGCCTCGGGGGGGCATCGGCCGGCGCTCCGCGGCCGGAATTAACCCATGGTTACGTCAAGAGGGGTCGGCATGGAACTGTCGCCCGAGAACTTCCAGCCCATGATGTGGAACGCGGCGAGGCCGTAGAGGTTGAACCACTTGGCCGGGCCGGTCGCCGAGTCCGCACCGTCGTAGATGGGGATAATGATCGTCGTTCCGTTGGGGTCGTCGTCGAGTGCCGCCATCGTAGACTCGCACGAGCCTGGGTACGAGTTGCCGGGTTCGCTCTGCACGCGGGAGTTGAGGAGATCGACGGTCGTCTCGCACGGCTGGCCGCCGCGGTCGAGCCATCCGAACCCACCGGGAATCGGGGCGCCGCTCGGACCCTTGCAGGCCTTGTTCGTGTCGTAGCGGATGAGCTTGGGAACTCCGGGGTTCAACCGAGCATCCGTGAAGTCGCAGAGAGAGATCGCGAGCGGCAGGGTTTTGACCGATCGCAGTGCTCCCCACTCGGAGGTGGCCTTCGCGCCGACGGTCGATGCGTCAATACCGATGAATTGCGCGAATGGGTGGCTGAGAGCGGGCGCGCCGGTCGCGGCGT
>JAJAZI010000103.1 GCA_026785785.1 Microbacteriaceae bacterium | reverse complement strand
GCTAATGAGCGTGCGATATCTCGCGCGCCACCGCGTGAAACTCGCGCGCCGATCGTCTGGAACCTCCCTTCGTGCCACCTAAACGAATGTCTCGCGCCCTGCAGGCCCGCCACGGCGGAACGGTCGAGGCGTCGGCAGCCGCCTCCTTCTCCAACGCCCCGGTGCTGGTCGGGCCGCAGCCCGTCACGCCACACCGATCGGCGATGACCCTACTTCGCGGCGGCAGTCGGGTACTCGCGATGATCGCCGTGGTGTTTGCCTTCACCGCATCCGTCGCCGCCGTCGTGCCCAACGCGCAGGCCTACGAGGCAATCGAGCTCGGCAGCCAGGCCGAGCAGGGCGACGTGCAGGCGATGGCCCCCATCGACGGCGAGGTGCCCGATCCCACCGTCTCCCGCGACGGTTACACCGTGACGGCCGCCCCGCCCCCGCCGCCGCCCCCGCCGCCGCCGCCGGTCGTCTCGACCTTCGCCTCCCCGGTCCGGATGTCGCTGACGCCGTCGTCGTCATCGGCCTCTCTGCAGTGGCCGGTGCCCGCGGGAACACCCATGAGCAGTGCCTTCGGCCCGCGGAGCTGCAGCGGATGCTCGAGCTTCCACCAGGGGGTCGATCTCAATGCCGCCGCTGGCACCCCGATCTGGTCGATGGCGGCCGGCGTGGTGCTGCCACCCCTCGGCTCGGGCTATTCGTCCTACGGGGTGCACGTCCGGATCCAGAGCGTCGTGAACGGTGAGATGGTCGAGACCCTCTATGCCCACATGCAGGCCGGCTCGGTTCAGGTCGCGACGGGGCAGACGGTCGCCCCCGGCCAGGTAATCGGCGCCATGGGCTGCACCGGCTCGTGCTCCGGCACCCACCTGCACTTCGAGATACAGCCCGGAGGCGGCGCCCCCGTCGACCCCGCGGCATGGATGCAGTCCCGACTCGGGTAGTCGACCCGCCGTGCTCCCAGCACTCTGTCAGCTCACTTCGTGTAGAATATTTGTTCGATCCGTCCCAGCTCACCGTCGCGCATCCACCCGGGCTCCTCCAGCGAGTCCCACGCCGATCGCGTGCCGAGAGTCAGAGAACCCCACTTGCCGAAACATCTATTCATTTTGCGCGCCCCCGAGTCCGCTGAGGCGCCGACCGTCGCGAACGTCACGACCCCTCCCGCCGTCGCCCATTTCCACCGAGCGACCAGGCCCGGTCTCGGAGTGGTCCACGCGAGCCGTCGCCTTCTGTCCGCCTGCGTCGGCGCCTTCGCGATCGTCATGTCGGTTGCCTTCGTCATTCCGACCGCCATCGCGTTCGATCTGGGCGCCGCAAATCCGCAATCCGGCCGCGTGCAGACGTTTTCCGTCGCTGACGCGGCCTCCGCCGCCACCGTGGCCGTATCGCCGCGCGACGCCTATGGGGTGACGGCGCCGCCTCCCGTGCAGTGGCCGCTGCCCCCGACCACACCCATGAGCAGTGACTTCGGCCCGCGGAGCTGCGCGGGGTGCTCGAGCGACCACGAGGGCATCGACCTCAACGCACCGTCCGGCACCCCCATCGAGGCGATGGCGGCTGGCGTCGTCGTCGAGACGAACGCGCCGGGCTACGCGGCCCTCGGCGTGCACGCGCGCATCCAGCACCTCATCGACGGCCAGATGGTCACAAGCGTCTACGCGCACATGCAGACGGGGTCGATGGGCCTCCAGGTCGGCGACTCGGTGGCGGCAGGCCAGCTCGTTGGGCTCCTCGGCTGCACGGGCTCCTGCACGGGCGCGCACTTGCACTTCGAGGTGCATCCCGACGGCGGCGCTGCCGTCGATCCCGTGGCATTCCTCGCCGCGCGCGACACCTGAATCGTGTGGGCGGATGCCCAGCGACTGGCGGTTAGCCTTTAATCATGAGTCGGTTTTCGGACACGTGGCGTTCGCGCCTGCTGACGACCCTGTCGGGTAATGACGAGGGTCGCCCGCACTGGGTCGGAAAGCTCGAGGAGGGCGACGACGCTGGCTTCTTCGGGCCCGGCTCGGCGGCGTGGGCCGTGCACGGCGGCATGGCGACAATGGTTGCCGGAATTCGCGCGCTGCTCATGCAGACCCTTCATCCCGGGGCGATGGCGGGGGTGCACGACTGGTCCCGCTACCGCGAGGACCCGCTCGGGCGCCTCTCCGGCACGATCCAGTGGCTCGTGACCGTCACCTTCGCCGACACCACGCTGGCCGAGACCGAGTCGTCACGGGTCGGCCGGTTCCACGACCGGGTCACCGGCACCTACCTCGATGCGAACGGCGAGGAGCGTCCCTACGCTGCGGGGGATCCCGAGCTGCTCTCCTGGGTGCACGTGGTCTTCACCGACGCGTTCCTCAGCTGCCACAAGATCTGGGACGGCGAGATCCCAGGCGGCGCCGACGGTTACGTGCGCGAGTGGGCCAAGGCCGGCGAGCTCGTGGGAGTGGCGAATCCGCCCCGGTCCGAGGCGCAGCTCCGGGCGCAGTTCGACGCTTTCCGCGACGCCGGCGTCTACAAGAACGACGATCGCGTCGCCGAGGCGGTGCGGTTCATCCGCAATCCGCCGCTGCGCCGGTCGATGATGCTGGCCTACCGGATTATGTTCGCCGGCGCCGTCGCGTCGATCCCACCCGACTACCGGGCGCTGCTCGGCCTCAAGCGGTCGCCGCTCCCGGTCATCTGGGGTACCCGCGTCGTGCTCGGCGGTGTGCGACTGCTGCTCGGCGCATCGTCGACCTCGGAGGATGCCGCGCGCGTCCGCATCGCGCGCCTCGACGCCCAGCATCCGCGCCGCGACCACGAGGTGGGCGGCTCCGTTTAAGCTCGACACCGGGAGAGTGCGATGAGCAGGCAGGACGGCAGCGACCGACACGTCAGCGCGGAAAGCGTCGACAGCTCAACCGCGACGATCCTGCACGTCGACCTCGACGCCTTCTTCGCCTCGGTGGAGCTGCTCGACCGGCCCGACCTCGTGGACAAGCCCGTCGTCGTGTCCGGGCGCTCGTCGCGGTCGGTGGTGACCGCCGCGAACTACCCGGCCCGCAAATTCGGCGTTCGTTCGGCGATCCCGCTGTCGCAGGCGCTGCGGCTGTGCCCGCACGCGATTGTTCTCGAACCGCACCGGGAAAAATACACCGCCTACTCCAATCAGGTCATGGCGATCTTCGACGACATGACCCCGATCGTCGAGCGCCTCGGCATCGACGAGGCCTTCCTCGACGTCGCCGGCGCGCGCGGGTTGCTCGGCAGCCCCGCCGAGATCGGCCGGCTCATCCGCCGGCGTGTGCAGGAGGAGACCCGGTTGACCTGCTCGGTCGGTGCCGCGTCGACCAAGTTCATTGCCAAGCTCGCCTCCGGTAGGGCGAAGCCAGACGGGCTTCTGGTCGTCCCGGCGGAGGAGACGCTGCGCTTTCTGCATCCGCTGCCCGTCGGAGCGCTCTGGGGTGTGGGCCAGACTACCGAGGAGGCGCTGATCAAGCGCGGCCTGACCACGATCGGCGACATCGCCGCCACCCCGCTCGCCAACCTGCAACGGGCGGTCGGGGCCGCGGCGGGCCACAAGCTGCACGACCTCGCGAACGGCATCGACCTACGACGCGTCACCCCCGACGTCGCTGAGAAGAGCATCGGACACGAGGTCACCTTCGAGGTCGACATGAGCGACGCGGAGTTGTTGCGGCGCGAGCTGCTGCGGCAGGCGGATGCGGTGGCCGTGCGCCTGCGCCGCGGCGGCTGGGTCGCGCGCACCGTTGTGCTGAAGCTGCGGTACTCCGACTTCACGACCATCACCCGATCGCGTACGATCGCC
Organism: Microbacteriaceae bacterium; assembly: GCA_026785785.1. Lineage (GTDB taxonomy): Bacteria > Actinomycetota > Actinomycetes > Actinomycetales > Microbacteriaceae > Marisediminicola. The sequence continues at coordinate 446 of JAJAZI010000103.1, read as the reverse complement.
GAGCCCACCGATCTCGGCCGGCGCATCTACGAGGAGGTGCGCGGGATCTACGACGCCGTCGGCGCGCACGGTACGGTGCGACTCATCGGGGTGCGGGTCGAGCAGCTCGCGCCCGCCGGTGGCCAGGCGGCGTCGCTGTGGGACGAGGACGAGACCTGGCGCGACACCGAGCGGGCCGTGGACGGGGTCGCCGAGAGATTCGGCCGCGGATCACTCCGGCCCGCGTCGCTACTCGGACCGGCCACGCACCTCCTGGGGCGCGGGAAGCTCGGCGACGCGCGGCAGCGCCGCCCCAACGACGACTGACTCCGTTCGCGGCGACTGACTGCTCGCGCGACGACTTACTCCGTGCGCGGCGACTGACTGCGTGCGCGGCGACTGACTGCGTGCGCGGCGACTGACTGCGTGCGCGGCGACTGACTGCGTGCGCGGCGACTGACTGCGTG
>JAJAZI010000102.1 GCA_026785785.1 Microbacteriaceae bacterium | reverse complement strand
CGCCTGGGCGACGGCGGCGCGCGTCTCCCGCCGGGTCACTGGCCCGGTCAGCTCTCGCCGGCGACGGTCCCTGTTGGGGCATTCGTCCGGCCGCCTGTCGGTTCTCGTTGCACGGTTCCGTCGCCGGAACCGACGATGCGACGATGTGCGGGTCGAAGGATGCCGGTGGTGGTGGCGGCGGGTGGCGTGGCTGCGCCGGGTGGCGTGGTGGCGCCGGGTGGCGTGGCGGCGCCGGGTCCGGCACGGCCTCGACGGGCGGGTCAGTTTTCGTGGGCGCGCCCGACGAGAGGAACCGCTCCAACGCATCCGTCGTGGTGTCCTCATTATCGGGCCGATGATGGCGCACCATGATTCGACGGTAGATCGGGGCGACGCGCGGCGCACGCCGATTGACAAACGCGGTGCGGTGCGGGTTGCAAGCGCGTCGCCGGTAGCGTTAATGCATGCGAATAGCGACCTGGAATGTCAATTCGATCCGAACGAGAGTCGGTCGCGTCGTCGACTGGCTCGTGCGCGAAGACATCGACGTGCTCGCGATGCAGGAGATCAAGTGCAAGGAGAGCCAGTTTCCCTTTGCGCCGTTCGACGAGGCCGGCTACGACGTCGTGCTGCACGGTCTCAACCAGTGGAACGGCGTTGCCTTCGCGAGCCGACTGCCGATCGAAGACGTCATGCGCGGATTCGACTCCGCACCCGGCTTCGGCAAGCCCGACGAGAGCGGCGTGCTGCCGCAGGAGGCACGTTCGCTCGGCGTGACCGTGAACGGGGTGCGGCTGTGGAGCCTGTACGTGCCGAATGGGCGTGCGCTGACCGATCCGCACTACGCCTACAAGCTCGACTGGCTCGCGAAGCTCGCCGCCGAGACCGCGGGCTGGCTCGCCACGCACCCGGAGCAGCCGCTCGCCCTGATGGGCGACTTCAACATCGCCCCGCTCGACATCGATGTCTGGGACATCACGTTGTTCGAGGGGAACACCCACGTGAGCGAGCCCGAGCGGCACGCCTTCGCGGTGCTCGAGAAGGCCGGCCTCATCGATGCGCTGCGCACGCGCGGGGTCGAGGGATACACCTACTGGGACTACCAGCAGCTGCGCTTTCCGCGCAACGAGGGCATGCGGATCGACTTCGTCCTCGGCTCGCCGGCGTTCGACGAGCTTGTCACCGCGGGGCGGATCGACCGCAACGAGCGCAAGGGCGATGCGCCCAGCGACCACGTTCCGGTCGTCGTCGACCTGGACCTCGGCAGCCTCGAGGACGACGACCGCCCGATGATCTTCTAGCTCAGCTGAGCAGCAGCGCGACCACGAGCAGCACGGGCACCGAGCCGATCGTCGTGATGAGCACGGTGTCGCGCGCGATGATCTCGCCGCGATCGTACCGCTGGGAGTAGTTGAACACGTTCTGCGCGGTCGGCAGTGCCGCCATCATGACGATCGCGAACAGCTGGTCGTCGTCGAGGCCGAATGCGAAGCGGCCGAGCACCCACGCCAGGAGCGGCATGATCGCGAGCTTGATCGAGGAAGCGAGGATCACATCGCGGCGTCGGGTGCCCGCGGCGAGCGCGCGCTGCCCGTGCAGCGACATCCCGAACGCGATCAGCACTACCGGCACGGCGGCGGCGCCGACCAGCCGGAACGGCTCCATGACGGCATCCGGAAGCTCCACCTTTGTCGCCGACAGGATCGCGCCGAGCGCCGAACCGATGATGATCGGATTGCGCAGCGGCTGCGACAGCACCCGCGCGAGGGACGTGCGCCCGCTCGTGGCGACGTCAAGGATAGTGAGCAGGATGGGCGTGAAGACGATCAGCTGGAGCATGATCACCGGGGCGACGCGCGCCGCGTCGCCGATCACGTAGACCGCGACCGGAATGCCGATGTTGTTCGCATTGACCCAGCCGGCCGCGGCGACGCCGATGGCCCCTTCCGGCAGCGAGCGGCGCCAGATCGCGAACGCGACGACCCCGTAGATGACGAACGAGGCCACCGCGGTGATCGCCGCCACGACGAGCAGGGAGGAGAAGAGCACCTTCACGTCGGCATCCGCGAGCACGGTGAAGAGCAGGCACGGGGAGAGCACGAAGAACACGATCCGGTTGAGCACGAAGCGCGCGTGCGGACCGAGAATCCCGGTCCGGCCGACGATGTAGCCGACTACGATGACCGACCCGATGACGCCGAACCCGGTGAGCACCCCTTGCATGATCCCAGTCTCGCCCACCCGGGACCGACGCTCGCGCACCGGACCGGGGCTCGCGCGGTCACTGTTCACTGATGCAGGCGCGATTGCAGATGTCACGTCTCAAGAGATCGTGGACGGGTATGTCTCAGGTCGTCGCGGAAAGTGTGTCGCAGCGCTTGGTGGACAGGTTGGGCGCTTTGCTGGGGGATGAGCCTCTCGGAGCGTCCAAGTCCGAATGTCCGCCTGCTGGTCGCGTCCTGGCGGATGACGCTGCTCGCGGGAGCGTCGGTGCGTTCGGTGTCGAGCACGGTGTGTCCTGGTCCTGGTTCCTACAGGTGCGAGCCTGGGCCAGATCGGGCGGGGTCATGATGGCGGTGGAGCCGTCCTCGACTCGCCCTCGGTCGAGCCCGAATCGCACCACGGATGATGTGGTGCTCCTCGTCGCGAAGATCCGAACCCAACTCATGGTCGAGGGATGGGACTTCGACCCGCCCAGCGTGCTGGCACGGCTGAGGCGGATGGCTTTCACCGATCCGCCGTCGCGGGGAACCCTGGCCGGATCTTCACCCAGGCCGGCATGGTTCGCCCTGGGCCGGAGAAGAAGCCCCGCAACGTCTACCGCCGTTTTGTCTATCCGGCTCCGAACTCTCTCTGGCAGATCGACGCGACCGAGTGGACCCACGCGAACGGGAGAGTGGGTGTCATCTTCCAGCTGGTCGATGACACACCCGTCTCGCGCTCGCCTCGCTCGCCTCGCTCGTCGACTACCTCCGCGCCCTCGGCGTTGAGACCATCACGGGCGAACGATGCAAACCGACAACCCAAGGCACGAACGAGCGCTTCCACCAAACGTTCCACCGGTATCTGCCCCCGCCGCCCCCGTCCCCTCGCCCGTCGTACCGCCCACCGCACCGCACACCGCGCTCGAGATCCTTGCCGAACTGACCGTCCTCGGAACCGACTACCAGCTCGGCAAGAGCTACACAGGCGACGAAATCCACGTCCGCTGGCACCACACCACCATCGCGTTCCACGACCACAGCGGCGCCCTCATCCTCCAACATCCGATGCCCCCAAGGGCACCCGCCACGTCCGAAACGGCACACCATCCGGCGGACCGGATCCGAAGCCCTGAAACGAAGAACTGTTCGTGAAATCCTGAGACACAAACGTCCACAGTTTCCTGAGACACCACAGGAGACCCACCACGCGCGCGAGCCGACTGCGCGACCCGGCGGCCGCAGCAGCTAACGCGTGACCGTGGCGAACCCTCCCGCCGCGAGACGGATCGTGACCGTCCCGGTGATCTCGCGCTCGTACACGAGCCGGCCCGACCGATCGTAGCTGCGCAGCGTGGCGCTCTGGCCCGCGTCCCCGACCGTCGTCTTCTGGTTGCCATCAGTAGCGTGCACGAGCTCGGTCGACGCGTCGGCGCCCGACACGACGAGCCGCGACACCACGGGCCGCACGATGACCGAATCGAGCTGAACCGTGCCCTTGAGCGAAGTCACCGACACCTCGAGCCCCGAGCCGTCGACGGTCTTCTCCAGTGTCTGCGGAAGCAGCGCACCGGGAACCGCGGTGATGCCCTGCTTTCCGACGCTGTGGGTCAGCACGCCGATCGTGTGCCTGCCGGCCTTCCACTGCGACTTCGCCGATCCGCGCTCCTCCTGGAAGGCGACCGGCTCGATGGTGCGCGCAACCACGGACGGTGTGAGGGCGAAGCTGGCCTTCTCCCCGCGCGTGAGCTCGAGGTACTTGCCACCCCCGAACAGCGACTCGCCCGTCCACGCCGAGTCGGGGGTGATGACCGCCCCGGTGGTCGCCGTGCTGGTTTCGGCCTCGATCAGGGTGAGGCCATCGATCGACGAGACGTCTGCCGCCGCCTGAGCCCGCTCGGCGACATCCGGATTCGCGTCGAGCGCGATCATCGATAGCTGGCCGTGGATCGTGCTCTCGGCGCCGCTGTTGCGGTTGATCGACCCGTCGGCCTGGACGCCGTCGTAGGTGACTCCGGTCTCCGGGTCGTAGACGGGCTCGCCCGCGTTATTCATGCCGAAGTACCACGCGCCCATGATGCCGGCGAGGTCACGCAGGCCGGGGCGGTCGGCGGCGTCGCCCACCGCGAGGAGGGACTGTAGCCGCGAGTCGGCGCCGTAGGCGATCTGCACGCGGTCGACCGGCGCGGGGAACCATCCGTTGTCGGGGCCTCCCGCCGTCAGCAGCGTCGTCGTGAACCCGACCGAGTCGGCGATCGCCGGCTTCAGAAGGGAGTCGTCGTCGAGAACGGTGGATGCCTCGGCGAGCGCCGCGGGCATCTGCGACGCCCACGCGTGCCACATCGACCGGGACTGCGCCCACGGCAGGATCGCACCGTACGGCCAGGAGCGCGTGTCGCCGGCCCCCATCTCAGCGATGCCCTCGGCGAGCTGCGCGAGCGCGGTGCGGGCGGACTCGTCGTCAGGAGCGGCTTCGGAATACGCGGAGAGCCCGAGGACGGCCTCGGCCGAGGCGTCGGCGCCGTCGACGATCAGCCAAGCGGGCACCTTCACCCCGTCGGCGATGTCGTACTCGCCGTACTTGTCGAGCGTCTGGCGCTCGAGCGCCCCGACCGACAGCTGCAGGCGGTCCTGCAGGAACGCCGCGAAGTCGGGGTCGTCGTTCTGGAACGCCGCGTAGCCCTCGCCGAGCGCCCACAGGGTGCGCGCGAGCCAGTAGCTCTCGCCGCTGTCGGAGGGGTCGGGCAGTTCCACGGGCTCAGGGCTCGGGTTGAACGTGCCGTCGGGCTGCATCCAGAGCACGACGTTTCCAGCGTTCTCTCCCGTGGTCGTCTGGAAGTAGGCCGTCGACCGCAGGAGCTGGTAGGCCTTCTTCCGGCTCTCGACCGAACCGGTCTGCTGCCAGTCGCGGATGTAGACGACGGCCGTGCGCGTGATGTCGTCGGAGTTGTAGGCGCCCTGCCCCCAGTAGCCGGTCGCCGGGTCGAGGGGGCCGCCGCCGACGCGCTCGAAGGTGCCGCCGGCGCGGGCATCCGCGTAGGTCCACGGCATCGTGAGCTCCGGCTCCGAGGCGAGGTTGTAGGTCGTGTGCCCGTCGACCTCGCCGGGTTCGGCGGTGTCGAGCAGGAAGTCGAGGTGTGCGAGGTTGGTGAGCGTGGGAGGCGCAGCGCTCGCGGGGGCGGACGCAAGGGCCAGCCCTCCGGTGAGCGACGCGACCGCGAACACGGCCAGCCATGTGCGGGGGATGGAGTTCGTCATTGAACCAGTGCCTTTCATTATTCAGGAGTTGTGGTGCGGTTTCGGCCGATGCGCGCCCGCGAACCCCGGAATGCGGGGCCGTGGGAACCCATCCGCCATGGGGTCTCCTGAATGATGAGAGGGGACCCCAGTGCGGGTCAGGCTGGGTCCAGGCGCGCAACCCCGATTTTCGAATCGGCCATTCCGTAAAACACGAAGTGCTGGCCGTCGATGAGCTCGATCGCCGTCGGGAAGACGACGTTCGGCACGATGCCGCTGATCTCGTCGTCGGTCTCGGGGCGGAGCAGCGGCTCCGACGTGCGCGCGAGCACGATCGTCGGGTCGGCGGCATCGAGGATCATGGCGCCGGCGGCGTAGTTCACCTTGCGCTGCTGCGTGAAGGCGTTGTCGATCTCGCCCGTCACGCCGTGATGCAGCACGAGCCAGCCCTCGTCGACGCGCAGCGGAGGCGGGCCGCCGCCGATCTTCAACTCCTCGAACGCGAACTCGGGGCCGGCGAGGAACCGGTGGTTGCGCCAGAACACGATTGAGCGGATGTCAGCGAGCACCTCGGCGACGGGCACGTAGCTGATCCAGATGCTCTGGCGCTCGTCGGTGGTGCCGGCCGGCACGCGCACTCCCTCGCCGGGGCGCACCTCGCCGAGGTCCCACATCGGGCGGTGCAGCACTGCGAAGCTCTCGACGCCGTCCGGCGCGGTGACCGGCTCGGGAAAGAAGACCGTGTCCTTGTTGTGGAACATGTTGAGGTCGATGTCGAGCGCGTCGTCGTACGCATAGAGCGCCGGGCCGAGCCGGGTCCACTCGCGCAGGTCGGCCGAGGTCGCGACGGCGGTGCGCGGCCCGAACGGCCCGAACGCGACGTAGGTCATGACGTGGAGGCCGAGCCGGGGGATGAAGGTGACGCGGGGGTCCTCGACGCCGGAGTTCTTGGCGCCGCGCTCCCAGCTGCGGTCGGGCTCGAGCACGATTCCCTCGCGCTCGACGCCGGTCGGCACGCCGTTCTCGATCACGACGCGCGCGAGGCCGACCCGGCTCACATTGCCGGCCGCGACGAGCCGCGGCAGCAGGTAGAGGGTGCCGTCGGCCGTGTGTCCGGTCGCGGGGTTGAGCACACCCTCCGCTTCGAGGTCGTTGCCCTCCTCGGGCGTCATGATTACGCCCACGCGAGTGAGCGAGTAGGGGAACTTGGTGGTCTTGTCGATGATGGTCATCCTTTTACGCCCGATCCGATGTCTGTGGAGATGAAGTAACGCTGGGTCAAGATGAACAGCGTGACGACGGGTGCCGCGAGTACGACGGCCCCCGCGAGTGTCGCGCCGAACGGGTTCGAGGCCGAGGCAGCGACGGTGGTGATGTAATTCGCGAGGGAGACGGCGAGCGGTTGCAGCGCCGCATCCTTCGTGATGAGGAACGGCCAGAGGAACTCGTTCCACGGCCCGATGAAGGTCAGCAGCACGACCGTGATGAAGGCCGGGCGCACGAGCGGCAGCGCGATCCGCCACAGGAGCGCCAGCTCGCTCGCCCCGTCGATCCTCGCCGCCTCGAACAGCTCCTTCGGCAGCTGGAGGAAGTACTGCCGGAAGATGATGACCGCCGTCGAGTTGATCGCGAACGGGAGGATCATGCCGAGGTGGGTGTCGCCGAGCCCGTAGTCGCGGGCGATGAGCACGTAAAGCGGGATCATCAGCAGCTGGAACGGCACGACCTGCACGAGCAGCGCGAGCGCGAATACCGTCCCGCGGCCACGCCACTGCAGCTGCGCGAGCGAGTAGCCGGTGAGCAGCGCGAAGGTGAGCGTGCCGAGGAGCACCCCTCCGGTGAAGATCCCCGAGTTGACGAGCCCTGTGAGCAGGTTGATGCGCTCGTTGATGGCGATGTAGTTCTGAACCGTCAGGTTCGCCGGATTGGGAAACGCGCCCGCGATCGTCGGATCCGGGCTCGCCTGCAGCGACCCGATGACCATGTAGTAGAAAGGGAAGAGGAAGGCGAGGGCGCCGAGCGTGAGCACGCCGGCACGGAGTCGTGCCTGGAATTTAGACATCAGTCTCTTCCTCCCGCGAAGCGGTTCTGCAGCAGCGCGACGCCGAGCACGAGCACGACCAGCACGACCCCGATGGCGGAGGCGACATCCGGTTGGCCCTGTTGCAGGCCGAGCTGGTACATGAGGAGCACCGGGGAGGCGGAGGCGCCGTTCGGGCCGCCGCCGTTCGTCAGCAGATAGGGCTCGGTGAACAGGTTCGCACCCGTCACCGTCGATACGAGGAGCACGAGCACCGTCGCCGGACGCACGCCGGGCACCGTGACGCTGAAGAAGCTGCGCACGGCGCCCGCACCGTCGGTCGACGCGGACTCGTAAAGCTCCTTCGGCACCCCCTGAAGGGCGGCGAGGTAGAGCAGGATGTAGAACCCGAGCTGCTTCCAGGTGACGAAGAACGCGATCGTCGGCATGGCCCAGGTGCTGTTGATCAGCCACGACGGGTCGGGTGCGAGCGGCCCGAGCACCTGGTTGACGAGGCCGTTTCCGTTGAACAGGAAGATCCAGACGGCGACGACCGCGACGCTCGCGGTCACGTACGGCACGTAGTAGCTGACCCGCAGGAACGTCCTGGCCCTCGTGGCCTTGTTGAGCGCGGTCGCGAGCAGCAGCGACAGCACGACCGTGAGGGGAACGTTGATGAGGAGGAAGATTCCGACGTTGCCGAACGACCGGATGACCGCGGGGTCGGAGAACGCCGTGACGAAGTTCTCGAGGCCGACGAACGGCCGCTCCACCTGCACCCCGGGAGCGGTGAAGAAGAAGTCGTGGAAGGCGATCCAGATCGAGTAGACGAGCGGGTAGGCGAAGACGAGCATCACGAAGACGAGGTACGGCGCGCTGAACATGATCCCGAGCGGATTGCGCCCGAGCAGCGGGCGCTTTTTCGGGCCGCGCGCGGTACCGGATGCGGGGGGCGGGGAGGGCGGCGCCGACCCCGAGGGGGCCGGCACCGCGTTTGTCAGGGACATGAGAGGGAGTGCCTACTGCTGGGCCGAAAGGTCGGTGATCTCCACCGCTGCCTCGTCGAGCGCGTCCTGCACGTCGCCATCGCCGAAGATGACGGCCGGCGACCACGCGTCGCGGAAGGTCTGCAGCATCTGCACGGTGTTGGGCCCGGCCGGCACCTCGACGGTGCGCGACGCCTGATCGCCGAATGCCTTGTAGGCGGGGTTCGCCTCGAAGTACTCGGGGTAGGTGCCCTGCAGGTCGGTACGGAGGGGCATCTGGCCGGTCAGCTCGAGGAGCTGGCCGTCCTGCTCCTCACCCGTCGAGAACTTGAGCACGTCCCATGCCGTCTCCTTGTTCTCGCACGCGGTGTAGAGGCCGACATTCTTGGCGTCGCTGAAGGTGTAGGTCTCCTCCGCCGGGATGCCGTCCGCGGTGGGCACGGGCACGGAGCCCCAGTTCACGTCGTCGTAGACGGAGACGGCCCAGGGGCCCACGCTGGCCATTGCCGCCACACCCTCGGCGAACGAGTCACCCTGATAGGCCTCCTTGGCCGAGAGTCCCTCGGCGTACATGGTCGCCCAGAAGTCGGCGACCGCGTAGCCGTCCTCGTTCGCGAAGGTGGCCTCGCCGTCTTCGAGCAGTCCGGTTCCGCCGCTCTGTGCCGCGTACATCGGGTAGAAGTCGAAGAGCGACTGGTAGAACTCGCTCGTCGGCGCCGGAAGGATCGCGTTCGGGGCCACGCCCGCCTCGACGAGCGTGCGCGAGGTCTCGAGGAACTCGTCGAAGGTCGAAAGCTTCGGGTTCTCGGGGTCGAGCCCGGCCTCGGCGAACAGGTCCTTGTTATAGAAGATCACGACGGGGTTCGACTTCCACGGCATCTGAAAGTAGTCGCCGTCAGCATTCTGGTACTGCTCGGCGGTGGCACCCGAGCGCTCCTCGATGAAGGAGGCGCCGTCTTCGAAGTCCGACAGGTTGACGAGGCCGCCCTGCTTCTCGAACTGCCCGACGGCGGCCGGGGCCGTGTTGTAGATCAGGCACGGGGCGTTGCCCGCGGTGATCGCGGCGCCGATGACCTCCTCGCTGCTGTCTCCGGCGGGGATCTCCTGCGCGGTGACCTGCTCGTCGGGGTTCTCGGCGTTCCATGCCTCGACCATCTGCTTTCCCCACGCCACCTCGGACTCGTTGTTCGAGTACCAGATGGTGATCTCGCCGCGCGCCCCGGTCGACGCGTCGTCGCCTCCGCCGCCGGCGCACGCCGTCAGGGCGAGGGCGCCGACCGTGAGCAGGGCGGCGCCCGCGTACCTCCGGTGCCTGGCCGAGCTCTTCGTGATTCGCTGTGTGTCCACGGTGGACTCCTTTGCTTCTCAGGGGCGGCGTCGCTGCCGCCCGATTCCCGACGGCTACCGTGCCGTCGCGGGGGTTCTGGGGGGTGGGCTCGCGCTCGATCCCCGGATGACGAGCCGCGCGGGGGCAAGCTCGATGTCGGCGACGTCGTCGCCCTCGATGAGGCGCAGCAGGGCGGATGCCGCGGTGCGACCCCACTCCTGGGCCGCGGTCGTCACGGTGGTGAGCGACGGGTTGAGGTACTGGCCGACGTCACTGTCGTCGAATCCGGTGATCGACAGGTCGTCGGGAATGTGGAGCCCCGCCCGCTGGGCCACCCCCATGCCCGCGATCGCCATGGGGTCGTTCGAGTAGACAATCGCGGTCGGCGGGTCGGCGAGCGCGAGCAGCTCGGCGGTGGCGCGAGCGCCGTCCGACGCGCTGAAGTCAGTCTCGACGATGAGGTCGCCGTGCAGCCCCCGCAACTCCAGCGCGCTCGCGAACGAGTTCCTCCGGCGGCTGCCGTGCAGCATCCGGGCGGGTCCGGCCACGTGGGCGATGCGCCGATGGCCGAGGCCGACCAGGTGGTCGACGGTGGAGCGGATGCCCGGGTCGTCGTCGAGCGCGACCGCGGGGAACGGGGAGGGGGCGTCGGGGTGCCCGAGGGTGACGGCCTGCAGGCCGAGCTCGAGCGCGAGGGCGAGCCGCGGGTCGTCTTGCCGGAGGTCGGTGATAATGACGCCGTCGACGCGATCGTGGGCGGCGAGCTGGCGGTAGCTCGCCAGCTCCGCCTGCTCGCTCACGACCATGCTCAGCACGAGCGCCTGCCCGACGGGCGCGAGGGCCGTCTCGATTCCCGCGATGAGGGCGGGGAAGAAGGGGTCCGCGGCGATGATCTGCGGGTCGCGGGCGATCACGAGGCCGAGCGCGAAAGCGCGGTCGGTGCTGAGCGATCTCGCGCGCAAGCTCGGCCGCCAGCCGAGCTCATCGGCGGCCGCGAGGATGCGCTCCCTCGTCATCGCCGAGACGCCAGGACGGTCGTTGAGCGCGAACGACACGAGGCCCTTGCTCACGCCAGCGGCGAGGGCCACGTCGGCGATCGTCGGGCGGTGCTTGGCCACGGGAGTCCTCATCGTCGAGCGGGTGCGGCGCCCCCTGCGGAGGCCTGAACCGGTTTAGGTGAAACTATACCGGTTTAGGAGATTGCGCAACAGAAATTACTTCGGCGCGGGTGTCCGCCGCGATAGCCTCGAGGCGTGCCACAACTCGACGTCAACGGAGCCGTCCTCTACTACGAGACCGCCGGCCACCTATCCGACCCCGCCGTTCTGCTCATCCACGCGGGGGTCGCCAACCTGCGCATGTGGGACTGCCTCGTGCCGGTGTTCGACCGCGACCACTTCGTCATCCGGTACGACACGAGAGGGTTCGGCAATACCTCGACGCGTGACGTCGAGTTCTCCGACCGGGAGGACGCCCGCGACCTCCTCGACCACCTCGGCATCGCCCGGGCGACCGCGATCGGATGCTCGCGGGGCGGCGGAATCGCGATCGACCTCGCCCTCGAGAGCCCCGACCGGGTCGCGGGCCTCGCCACGATCGGCTCGGGCCCGAGCGGCTTCCCCGACGTGGAGTCCTCCGACCGCGAGCACGAGATTCTCGACGCGATGGACCGCGCCTTCGTCGCCGAGGACTGGGCGGCGCTCAACGAGCTCGAGGTGCGACTCTGGTCGATCGGCCCGACGAGGGACCAGGCCCGACTCGACCCCGACTTCGTCGAGCTGGCCTATTCGCTCAACCGCGCGAACCTCGCCCGGGTGGGCGAACGACCCCGGCCCAAACACCTCGATCCGCCCGCGTTCGACCGGCTGCTCGACCTGCGTATGCCGGCGCTCGTCACGGTTGGGGAGAGCGACGTCACCGAGGAGCTCGCGGCCTTCGAGTTTCTCGCCGCCACGATCCCGGGGGTGACGAGCGCGCGCTTCGCCGACGCCGCCCACTTGCCCAGCGTCGAGCGCCCCGAGGCGTTCAACCGGGTGCTCGGGGGATGGCTCACGCTGCACGATCTCTGACGGACCGCACGGACGGCCGCCGAGACCTCCTCCGACGCATGTTTCGAGCGCCGATCACACGCAAATGGCGCGGATTGCTCGTTATGCTCACAACTAAGGGTGCGTTTGTTGCGCCCGGGCCGTAACTCACGAGGATCGGAGGTCTTCCATGTCAGAACGCACCAGCACCAGCACAGCAATCGTCGGGGAACCCGAGGTTCTCGAAGACGAGGCCGGCATCTCGGCATCCGAGCTCATTGCGCACCCCGCCTGGCAGCAGCTCAAGGCGGCAGCGATCGCCCTGCAGGCGCACCAGCTGAAAGACGGGAGCATCCCCGACGAGGCCGCACACCCGCAGGCCAGGGCACTCGTCGAGACGATCCGCCGCAGCGTGATCCACCTGGCGCCGCTGTTCGCGCACGACGCCGCCTATCTCGCGGCGCTCGACGACGACTTCGGAAGGTGGGAGGCGAGCGGATTCGGGGTTCCCGACTTCCTCGATGCGCTCACCGCGTTCCAGCCGCAACGAAGCCGCGTGAATGGGCGGCGGCACCTCGTCGTGTTCCCGATGGTGACCCAGAACGGCAGCAGCAGCCGCTTCGTCGAGGCGGTTCTCATCGAGGTGATCTGGCCGGAGTTCGTCGCCGAGCTCGAGGCGGGCGAGTACTCGAACAAGCTGTTCGTGCCGATCCGGTTCCTCGACTTCACTCCCGGCTACGACACGAATTCGGCGGTGCTGTTCCCCGAGACGGTCGCGATGCGGGAGATCCCGACCTTCACTTGGGGGGCGATCTTCGCCGACCGCGAGGCCGCCCGGTTCCGCCGGGTCGTGCGGGAGGCGGCATCCGTCACCCGGCTCGAACTGCCGGAGGACGCCGCGGCGCTGCTCGACGACCAGCAGCTCACCGAAGAGACCTTCGTGATGTGGGATCTCATCCACGACCGCACGCACATGCGCGGCGACCTGCCGTTCGATCCGTTCATGATCAAGCAGCGGATGCCGTACTTCCTGTACTCGCTCGAGGAGCTGCGCTGCGACCTCACCGCGTACCGGGAGGCCGTGCGGATCTCCCGCGCCGAGGACACCGACGACGTGACGCGCGAGCACGCGAAGCTCGTGCAGTACGCGGTGCTGTTCGACCGGATCTTCCGCTTCGCCCTCTCGGGCAGCCGGGTGCGCAACTACGACGGCGTCGGCGGGCAGCTGCTGTTCGCGTGGCTGCATCAGCACCGTGTTCTGCACTGGACCGACACGCGCCTCACGATCGACTGGGCCGACGTGCCCGACGTCATCGTGGCGCTCGGCGCGGAGATCGACGAGCTGTACTGGCGTTCGATCGACCGTCCCAAGGTGGCGCACTGGCTTGCCGCGTACGACCTGGTCGCGGCGACGCTGACGCCGCATCCGGCGTCGAGGTGGGCCACCCGCGACCTGCCGCTCGACGGACCGGCCAAGGCGATCACGGATGCCGTGCTCGACGACGAGTTCCCGCTCTCGATGTTCTACGAGGCTCTCTCCAAGAAGATGGCCGCGGTGATCGAGTCGACGGCGGGCATCACGGCGGAGACCGCTTAGCGGGCCGGGGCTTCGGCTGGGGGCGGGTCTTCGGCGGAGGCGGGTCTTCGGCTGGGGGCGGGTCTTCGGCTTGGCCCCCACCCGGCCGGGGTTCGCCGCTTGGCCCCCCGCATCCGGCCGGGGTTCGCCGCTTGCCCCCCCATCCGGCCGGGGTTCGTCGGCCTTGGGTCCGAAGGCCCCTCCCACAACCCTGCGTGATGGCTACGCTCGGATCACGCGCTTTGGAATCGAAGGTGGAGAAGATGTCGAACGTCACAGGAACGGATGCCGCGGTTCGCGGGGTCTTCGGTCGCACAGTCATCGTCG
>JAJAZI010000101.1 GCA_026785785.1 Microbacteriaceae bacterium | reverse complement strand
CGACAACCCCTGGGGCGTGCCGCAGCGCCGCAGCCCGGCGGGCGAGTCGCCCGGGTGGGGATCGCGGGCGTAGGGATCGCTGCGAGCCGGTTGAGGAGCGCGCTCTGGCGCGCGTATCGCACCCGTGCGCTCTGTAGGTGATGGAGCGGGCCGTTCGCGGCCGTGCTCTGGGCTGATGGAGCGGGCCGTTCGCGGCCGTGCCGAAATCCGCCAACCTCAGCGGACCGAGTCGCGCGCTCTGGTCCTCACTCAGATGCTCCGGACCGCGTAATCACGCCGAGTACGGAGTAATGGCTCTTCAGGCACGCTCGACAGCGACCACTACTCCGTAGTCGGCGAACTTCTGGCGTAAGGCGACCCGCGGCACATCAGTGGCCGGCACGGGTTACGAGTCTGTGCTTACCTGCGGGGTGGGGTTCGACCCGGTCGCTGTGCGACCTGCTCAACCGGCAGGGGTGTTAATGCAGAAATGACGGGTAATCCGCCGGTTCGCGACATGCGCTCCTGTTAGGGCAGCGGCGGGTCGCAAACCAGCGGTACCGTCATCGGCGGTGCCACCGAGTGGCACTGCCGCCGAGTTGCCCGATTGTGTCGTGCGATGCCAGTGGCATCCAGCACAAGAGGGCAACTCGCGGATGCTGGACAGGCCCCGCTCTCGCGGAATCAGCCCAGCTCGTCGTACTCGGCCGGACGCGAGAGCGGCCTGCCGAAGTTACTCGGCCGGACGCGTGAGCGCCCTGCCGAAGTATGGTGCGACGCGGATGTAGCCCACGCCGAAGTTGGATGGCCGACGCCGGAGCGCCCTGCCGAAGTTGCACGGCCGGACGCATGAGCGCCCTGCCGAAGTATGGTGCGACGGGGCGCCGAAGCGCACGGCCGCCAGATCAGCTAGCGGCCGCCGCCGCGACGCCGTCCGGCGCCGCCCTGCGACATGCCGACGAGTCCGCCACCGCCACCCGCTCCGGCGCGACCAGCGCCGCCGCCGTTGCGGCTGCCGCTCCGGCTTCCGCCATCGGCACCGGCCGGACGCGCGGACGATGTGGGCGCTGCGCCCTCGCCGCTCGCGGTGCTGTAGAAGCTGCGCGAACCGCCAACCGCCGGACGGCCGCCACCAGAGGCGCCGCCTGAACGGCCACCGCCGGCGCCACCAGATGCGCCGCCTGAACGGCCACCGCCGGAGCGAGGGCCGCCGGAGCGAGCGCCACCGCTACGGGCCGGAGCGCCGTCGCGGTTCTCACGCTTGCGCTGGGCGTTGGCACCCTGCGAGCGTCCCCCCTGCGACTGTCCGCGGACGGGCTGCTCGGCGCGCGGAACCGGCTTCACGTACGCAGCGACGTCGCCGACGAGGGCGGCAACGGCGGCGGATGCCGCGGTGACCTGCTGCGGGGTGACCGTGATGGCCGCCTTGCGCAGCAGCGCCGCGGTGTCCTTGCGCTGGGCCGGGAGTACGAGCGTGACGACCTCGCCCTCCTTGCCCGCGCGGGCGGTGCGGCCCGAGCGGTGCAGGTACGCCTTGTGCTCGGCCGGCGGGTCGACGTGGATCACGAGTTCGATGTCATCGACGTGAACGCCGCGCGCGGCAACATCCGTCGCCACGAGCACTCGCACGCTGCCCTCGCCGAACGCAGCCAGGTTGCGGTCGCGCTGCGGCTGGGACAGATTGCCGTGCAGGTCCACGGCCGGGATGCCAGCGTCGCTGAGCTGCTTGGCGAGCTTCTTCGCGTGGTGCTTGGTGCGCATGAACAAGATGCGGCGGCCGGTTCCCGAGGCGAGCTTCTCAATCAGCAGGCGCTTGGCCTCGACCGACTCGACCTCGAACACGTGATGGGTCATCGCCGAGACGAAGGAATTGACCTCGTCGACGGAGTGCAGCACCTCGTTGTGAAGGTACTTCTTCACGAGCTTGTCCACGCCGTTGTCGAGGGTGGCCGAGAACAGCATCCGCTGTCCGGTGTTCGGCGTCTTGTCCATAATGCGCGTGACGACGGGCAGGAAGCCGAGGTCGGCCATGTGGTCGGCCTCGTCGAGCACGGTGATCTCGACGGCGTCGAGCGACACGAGGCCCTGCTTCATGAGGTCCTCGAGGCGGCCGGGGCAGGCCACGACGATGTCGATGCCCGACTTGAGGGCGGCGACCTGGCGCTGCTGCGAGACGCCACCGAAAATCGTGGTGAGCTTCAGATTGTAGGCGGCGGCGAGCGGCTCCATGGCCGTGGTGATCTGAGTGGCGAGCTCGCGCGTCGGAGCCAGGATCAGGCCGAGCGGGCGTCCGGGGCGGCGGTTGCCTCCGGCGAGCTTGCCGCCGAGGCGCGCGATCATCGGGATGGCGAACGCGAGTGTCTTGCCGGATCCCGTCTTGCCGCGCCCAAGCACGTCGCGGCCGTTGAGGGTGTCGGGCAGGGTGTCCTGCTGGATCGGGAAGGGGGAGTCGATGCCGGTCTTGGACAGCGCGGCGACGATCGGAGCAGGGACGCCGAGTGCGGCGAACGTGGTTTCGAGCGTGGTTGTTTCAGACAAGAAGGTGCCTTTCGGGCAGATGCTGGTCCGGCAGCGCGGCTGACGCGCAGTGGACCCAAAATGGCGAAGATGGCGATGGCCACATCCGTTCGCCGTAAGAAGATGTCTACGAACCGGATGCCTGAGTCAGGCGTTTCCGATGAGAAGAGTGAGCGTTCTCCGACGCAAGGAACCCGACAGCGGATTCGCAAGTGACCCCAGCCTAGCAGGTGGCCTCCGTGGCGGGCCGAGTGGACGGCGTGGAGGGGGCTGCAGCGGGCGCCATTGATGTCGGCGCGTGCCCAGTTCGTCACATTCGCGCGCGGACGGCAGCCCCGCTCAGTACCGCTCGCCGACCGGGACTTCCACCGCGACCGTATTGCCCGCCTGCGCGAGCGGGCAGGCCCACGCCGGATCGTAGGCGCACGAGGGGTTGTAGGCGAAGTTGAAGTCGAGCACGAGCGAGTCGGGTGCGCTGCCGGCGCCGAGGTCCGCGCCCTTGACCGTGTCGAGGAGGTAGCGTCCGCCGCCGTAGGTGCCGCCTGATCTGCCCGCGAGCGCATCCTTCACCGGAACAAACAGCCCTCCGCCGTAGCTCGCCAGCCGCCACACATCGAGCGGGCCGACACCTGGAACATCCACGATTCCGACGAGGTCGAACGGAACGATGCCGTCGGTTCCCGTCTCGACCTCGAACCGTCGCGGCTCGGCGGGCGTGACCTTCACCTCGAAGCGCCAGTCGGGGTCGTAGGGCTTCACCTTGAGGCCGGTGAATTCAGCGAGGTCGGCGGGCAACAGGGGAGTGGACGGATGCTCGGCGAACAACCGATCCCGCTCCCGCCGCCACAGGTCGTGGGCGGCGTACAGGTCGGTGGCGTGACGCACCTCGGCGTAGAGGGCGAACACGCGGCGGCGCCAGTCGGCGAGCTCGAGGGCGATCATGACTCGAGGCTAACCGCGGCAGGCTGTGACGCGGCACCCGGCGAGAGACTCGAGTCGCCCGCGTGTAGCTCCGCGAGTTGCCCGCTGGCCCGCTGTTGCTCCGCGAGTTGCCCGCTGGCCCGCTGTTGCTCCGCGAGTTGCCCGGTTCTGTCGTTTACGGGGCGGTGAAGGCGGCCTATGTGGGCGAGTCGCGGATGCTGTCGGGGTAGAACTCCGCGAGTCGCCCGGTTGTGTCGCTTCTATGGCGGTGAAGGCGACCTATGTGGGTGGGCCGCGGATGCTGTCGCGGTAAAACTCCGCGAGTTGCGCGCTGGCCCGCTGTTGCTCCGTGAGTTGCCCGGTTGTGTCGCTTCTGTGGCGGTGAAGGCAACCTATGTGGGTGAGTCGCGGGTGCTGGCGGGGTAAAACTCCGCGAGTTGCCCGGTTCTGTCGTTTACGGGGCGGTGAAGGCGACCTATGTGGGTGAGTCGCGGGTGCTGGCGGGGTAAAACTCCGCGAGTTGCCCGGTTCTGTCGTTTACGGGGCGGTGAAGGCGACCTATGTG
>JAJAZI010000100.1 GCA_026785785.1 Microbacteriaceae bacterium | reverse complement strand
TTAGACGTATCCGGAACGTTGATGAAGCGCCTGGATAAGCCAAGCTCCTGGGTTCCCGAGACTCATCCCTCGACCAGAGGAATTTCTTCCGCACCGACCGTTCGCTCTCGCTGGGTAGCAGGGATCGCGGAAACGAGACGCCTCGTTTCTGAACTCGTCACCCAGGGGATACGACACAGAGCGACAACAGAATGCTGCCACCGAGCGGCGAAGGTCACCTGCTCGACATGCGCAGCGGGGTGTGACAGTGCGTCAGCGGCGGGGGAGCAGCCCGATCCGGTCATAGACGTCGGCGAGGGTCGCCTCCGCGATCTCGTTCGCACGCGCGGCGTTCACCGACAGGATGCGGTCGAGCTCGGCCGGGTCGTCGAGCAGCTCGAGCGCCCGCTCCCGGATCGGGCCGAACGTCCCTACGACGGCCTCGGCGACGTCCTTCTTCAGGTCGCCGTAGCCGCGACCGGCGTAGCGTTCCTCGAGCTCGGGCACGCTGTCGCCGCCGAACGACGACAGGATCGTCAACAGGTTCGAGAGGCCGGGCTTCTCGCCGCGATCGAAGCGCACCTCGCGCCCGGTGTCCGTCACCGCCGACTTGATCTTCTTCGCCGTCTTCACCGGCTCGTCGAGAAGCCAGACGATCCCGCTGTCGGAGACGGCAGACTTGCTCATCTTCGCCGCCGGGTTCTGTAGGTCGTAGATGCGAGCCCCCTCGGTGAGGATCACCGGCTCCGGCACCACGAAGGTCTGCCCGAACCGGCTGTTGAACCGGGTGGCGAGGTCGCGGGTGAGCTCCACGTGCTGCTTCTGGTCGTCCCCCACTGGCACATGGTTGGTCTGGTACAGCAGAATGTCCGCGGCCATCAGTACCGGGTAGGCGAAGAGGCCGAGCGAGGCAGCATCCTGGCCCTGCCTGGAGGCCTTGTCCTTGAACTGGGTCATCCGGCTCGCCTCGCCGAAGCCCGTGATGGTGTTGAGCACCCAGGCGAGCTGCGCATGGGCGGCAACGTGCGACTGCACGAACAGCGTCGAAGCGGACGGGTCGATGCCGGCCGCGATGTATTGCGCGGCGGTGCGGCGGATCTGCTCGCGCAGCACCTTCGGCTCCTGCGGCACGGTGATGGCGTGCAGGTCGACGACGCAGAAGACCGCATCGTGGGTCTGCTGCATGTCGCGCCACTGTACGAGGGCGCCGATGTAGTTGCCGATGTGGAGCGAGTCGGCCGACGGCTGCATGCCGGAGAAGAGGCGCGGTGTGGTGGTCATGTCGTGAGGTCCTGTCTCAGGCGGGGGTCAGATGGCGTAGTCGACAACGACGGGAGCGTGGTCGGACCAGCGCGTGTCGTAGGCGTCGGCCCGGTCGATCGTGTAGCCCGTCGCGGTCTCGGCAAGTGCCGCCGTCGCGAGCTGGTAGTCGAGCCGCCATCCGGTGTCGGTGTCGAAAGCCTTGCCGCGCTGGCTCCACCACGTGTACGGGCCCTCGACCTCGCCGGCATGGCGGCGGCCGATGTCGACCCAGCCGAGCCCCGGTCCGGTCGAGCCGTCGACACCGGTGACGTCCTCGCCCAGCGGCCCGAGAAACCGGTCGAAGTACGCCCGCTCGCGCGGCAGGAAGCCCGCGTTCTTGCGGTTGCCCCTCCAGTTCTTGATGTCGAGCTCGCGGTGCCCGACATTGAGGTCACCGACCACCAGCGCGAACTTTGAGTGGGCGGCGAGCTCGGGCAGGCGCACCTCCATCGCATCCAGGAACTTGTACTTCTCCTCCTGCTTGGGGGTGTCGACCTCGCCCGAGTGCACATAGGTGCTCACGACCGTGATGATCTGCCCACCGACCGAGTAGTCGGCCTCGAGCCAGCGTCCGGCGCTGTCGAAGTCGTCGGCGCCGAGCGAGACCCGGTGGATGCTGGCGACGCCGCGCGAGGCGATCGCGACGCCCGCGCGGCCCTTCGCCGTTGCCGCATCGTGCAGGATGTTCCACTCGGGGCCGAGCAGCCTCTCGAGGTCCTCGGTCGCCGCCCGCACCTCCTGCATCGCCAGGATGTCGATACCACGCCCGTCGAGCCACTCGCCCATCCCCTTACGGAACGCAGCACGGACACCGTTCGTGTTGACGGAGGCGACGCGAAGGGGAGTGGTCATGCGTCAATCCTATTTTGCGCGGTCGGCGTCGCCTCGCCGCGGGTCGAGCCGCCGCACCAGTCTGGCGACCACGCCGGGCTTTCTCGCCTCCGCAGCGATGCGCTCGAGCTCGGCGATGCGCTCCCGCTGCAGCCGTGCCTCCTCGGCGGCTTCGGGGTCGGCCGGGATGCCGCTGTCCTTCATTCCGACGGCGATCCACGCCGCGCACAGCAGGATCAGCTGGCAGACGATGTTGAACCAGACGAGCAGACCGACGATCACCGCGAACGAGGCGAGGAGGGGGTTGTTGCCGGTCCCCCCGATGAGAGCGCCACCGAGCAGCTTCAGCAGCCCGATCGCGACGCCGCCGATCAGCGCCCCCTGCAGCAGATTGGGGCGGGGAATGGGCACCTGCGACAGAAGACGGTAGATCGCCGCGAGCAGCAGAGTGTCGATCGCGAGGACGATGAGCAGTCCCACGATCCGGCCGAGCGTGACCGCGACGGGCGAGTCGGAGTTGATCCCGACGATCGGCAGAGTGACGCCGATCAGCCAGGTGGTTGCCGCGGACAGCGTCGTCGAGGCGAGCAGGGCGAGACCGAACCCGACCCCGAAGCCGAGGTCCTTGACCTTCTGGAGCGCGAAATTGGCCTTCAGGATGCCGAGGTCGAAGACCTCGCGCACCGCACCGCGAGCGGAGTCCAGCCAGCCGATGGCTGTGGCGATCAGGATCACGAGCGCAAGCGCACCGGTCCAGCCGAACACGTTCGCGCCGAGGAGCACGTCCGGGTCGACCGCACCGGACCCGTCGCCGTTGTCGATGAGCCCCGGCACCGATCGGGAGACCGCCATGAGCAGTGAGTCACGCAGCCCGATGTCGTTCTGCAGGACAAGCCCGGCAATCGAGAAGGCCACCCACAGCGCGGCGAAGGTCGCGAAGAGAGCCTGGTAGGAGAGCCCGAAGGCGAGGAGGGGGCCGCGTCGAGAGCTGTAGTACGTGAACACCCGCACGAGCTTGAGCTTCGTGACCTTCGAGACGATGCCGGAGAAGCCACCGATCTGTCGAGCCGGTGACCTCGCCGGGGCGTGATCAGTGGAGGGCTGTGCCATTGGCCCAGCGTAACAAGCCGAGGTCTAGGCTGAAGCCTGACGGTGTGGTCGTGCGAGGAGACCAGCGGAGCTGCAGGCGCAGCGAAAGTGTCGAACATGGAAGAGCGAATCATGGAACTTAGCGGCATTGGAGTCGGCCGGGGCCTCGCGATTGGGCC
>JAJAZI010000099.1 GCA_026785785.1 Microbacteriaceae bacterium | reverse complement strand
GCTCCGCCACGTCGTGCCCAACACCCTCGGCCCGTTGCTGGTGATGGCGACGATTGGCTTCGGAACCGCGATCGCGTCTGCCGCCGGCCTCAGCTTCCTCGGGCTCGGGCCGCAGCCGCCGACGCCCGAGTGGGGCCTCATCCTCTCGGAGGGGCGCAACTTCCTCGGCACCGCCTGGTGGATCGCCGTGTTTCCCGGCCTCGTCGTGACCGTCACCGTGCTCTCGGCGAGTGTGCTCGGCCGGTACCTGCGGGCGCGCGGAGACGGGAGGGCCGCATGAGCTTCGTCTCGGTGCGCAACCTGCGGGTGCGGTTCGGGCAGAGAACCGTCGTCGACGGGGTGAGCTTCGACATCGCGCCCGGCGAGTGCCTCGCGATCGTCGGGGAGTCCGGATCGGGTAAGACGATCACCGCGCGCGCCCTGCTCGGCCTCGCCCCGAACGGCGCCGACGTCAGCACCGACGAACTCGTGGTTGCGGGCGTGGACGCGTCGGCGTACACCCACGCCGACTGGCGCTCGGTCCGCGGGTGCCTCGTCGGCCTCGTCAGCCAGGACGCCCTCGTCTCGCTCGACCCGATGCGCCGGATCGCGAGGGAGATCGCCGAGCCGATCGAGGTGCACGAGGGCGGGCTCTCCCGCTCCGAGGTCGGCACACGGGTGCTCCGGATGCTGGCGGATGTGGCGGTTCCCAGCCCCGAGACACGCGCCCGACAGTACCCGCACGAGCTCTCCGGGGGGCTGCGGCAGCGCGCCCTGATCGCCTCCGCCCTCGCGGCCGCGCCCGTTCTGCTCGTCGCCGACGAGCCGACGACGGCGCTCGACGCAACCGTGCAGTCCAAGGTTCTCGAGCTGCTCGGCAGCCTCAAGGACGCGGGGCTCGCGCTGCTGCTTGTGAGCCACGATCTCGCCCTCGTCGCCCAGATCGCCGACCGCATCGCGGTCATGCAGCACGGCCGCATCGTCGAGACCGCCGCGGCCGCCGACCTGCTCGCGAGCCCCGCGCATCCGTACTCGCGGGCGTTGCTCGACGCCTCGCCCACCGGTCACGCCGTACGCCGCAACGGGGGTGAGATCGTGCTCGCGGCACGCTCCCTCGTGAAGCGCTTTCCCGCCCCCGGCCGCTCCACGACAGTGGCCCTCGACGACGTGTCGCTCGAGCTCCGGGCCGGGACGACCCTCGGCATCGTCGGGGAGTCGGGCTCCGGTAAGAGCACCCTCGCCCGGCTGCTCCTCGCGATCGAACCGCCCGACTCCGGCGAGGTGCTGCTGCGCGGCGGGCCGTGGAGTTCTCTGGCCGAGTCCACCCGGAGGCGGATGCGCGGCGGCATCCAGCTCATCGAGCAGGACCCGGCGTCGTCGTTCGACCCGCGGTACACGGTGCGGCGCATCCTCGCCGAGGCCGTCGCCATCACCGATGCGCGCGCCGCCCGCCCGGCACGCATCCTCGAGCTGCTCGAGCAGGTCGGGCTCTCGGCCGTGCACCTCCGGCGGCGCGGCCAGGAGCTCTCGGGAGGGCAGCGCCAGCGGGTCGCGATCGCGCGGGCGCTCGCCCGGCGGCCGAGCATCCTCGTCTGCGACGAACCCGTCTCGGCGCTCGATGTGCAGGTGCAGGCCCAGGTGCTCGCCCTCCTCGAGAACCTGCAAGCGAGCACCGGGCTCTCCCTCGTGGTCATCTCCCACGACCTCGCCGTGATTGCCCAGCTGAGTGACACGGTGCTCGTGATGCGCGACGGCGCTGTCGTCGAGAGCGGCGAGGCGAGCGAGGTTCTGGCGAACCCGAGCCATCCGTTCACGCGGGAGTTGCTCGACTCGTTACCTGCGGGCCGTATCCTGCCCTGATGAGCGGCCGTCCCTCCCTCGCGCGCAAGCTCGGCCTCACCGATGCCGTGTTCATCGGCCTGGGCTCGATGATCGGCGCCGGCGTCTTCGCCGCATTCACCCCCGCAGCGCAAGCCGCCGGAAACGGGCTGCTGATCGGGCTGCTGGTCGCCGCCGTCGTCGCGGTCTGCAACGCGCTCGCGTCGGCACAGCTCGCCGCCGTCTACCCGGAGTCGGGCGGCACCTACGTCTACGGGCGCCGGGTGCTCTCGCCGTGGTGGGGGTTCCTCGCCGGCTGGAGCTTCGTGATCGGCAAGACCGCGAGCTGCGCGGCGATGGCACTCACCTTCGCCTTCTACGCCGCGCCGGCCGGGTGGGAGCGACCGGTCGCGGTCGCCGCAGTGGTCGGCCTCGCCGCCGTCAACTACCGCGGAGTGACGCGCACTGCCGCGCTCACCCGGGTGATCGTCGTCGTCGTTCTACTCGCCCTCGCCGCCGCAGTGGCCGCCGGTGGCAGCGTCGTCGGCGGCACGGAGGGATTCGCGGAGGCAATCGATCCTGGTGGGCTCCTCGCCGGCGGCGGGTACGGGATCCTGCAGTCGGCCGGCCTGCTGTTCTTCGCCTTCGCCGGCTACGCGCGCATCGCCACGATGGGCGAGGAGGTGCGCCAACCGGAGCGCACCATCCCGCGCGCTATCATGATCGCGCTGGCCATCACGGTTGTCGTCTACGGCGTCGTCGCCGTCACGCTGCTCGGCGTGCTCGGCCCCGACGGGGTGGCCTCCTCGGTGGCGCCGCTCGCCGACACGGTTCGCGCGAGCGGATGGGACTGGGCCGCCCCTCTCGTGCGGGTGGGGGCCGCGGCGGCGTCCCTCGGCGCCCTGCTCGCTCTCATCGCCGGGATCGGACGGACGACACTCGCGATGGCGAGGGAGGGCGACCTTCCGCGCTGGCTCGCGTCCGTGCATCCGAAGTTCGCGGTCCCGCACCGTGCCGAGGTCGTGCTCGCCGTCGTCGTGAGCGTGCTCGTGCTCACCGTCGACCTGCGCGGGGCGATCGGATTCTCCTCGTTCGGAGTGCTGCTCTATTACTTCGTCGCGAATGTCGCCGCGTTCCGGCAGCCGGCGGCCGAGCGCCGCTACCCGCGCGCGCTGCAGATTCTCGGGGCGGCGTCGTGCGTGATCCTCGTCGCGACCCTGCCGCCCGTCGGAATCGCCGTCGGCGTCGGAGTGCTCCTGGTGGGGGCGGCCTACCGCTCACTCGCGGTCCGCCGCGCCGCGCCACAGTGACAGAGCGAGCCCGACCGGCCCGAGACCCCGCTGGCACGAAAAATGGCCGCCCGCGAAGCGGACGGCCATTTCACTTTTTCGGTGGGAATCAGGCGGTGAGGCCGTCGACCCATTCCTGGTTCTCGCCGATCCAGGTCTGCACGATGTCCTCGTACTCGCTGGCGTCCGCTCCGCTGCCGAACATCTCGTTCTGCAGCGAGTCGAGCGGTGCGGTCTCCATCTCGAAGTTCTCGAGCCAGCCGTTCAGCGTGGGGTAGTCCTCGCCGAAGCCGGTGCGTGAGAACGTGTGCAGGCCCTCGGCCTCGCCCAGCGCGCCCTCGGGGTCAGCGAGGTCCTTGATCGGCAGCGCGTCGTAGGCCCAGTGCGGGTGCCACAGAGTGACGGCGACGTTCTCGCCGGCATCCGTCGCGGCCTTCAGCTCAGTGAGCATCGCAGCGGTCGAGGAGGTCGGGAACTCGAACTTGTCGAGGTTGTACGTCGGGATGACGTTCTCCTCGGTGATCTTCGTGAGGCCCGCGCCCGGCTCAATGCCGATGATGCGGTTGTCGAACAGGTCGCCGTTCTCGGCGAGCTCGGAGAGCGAGTCGATCGGGGCATCCTCGTTGACGGCGATGCTCAGCGTCGCGTCAGTGTTCCAAGTGCCGACGTCGACGATGTCGTCGCCGTACTCCTCAACATATTCCGCGTGGGTGCCGGGCAGCCACACGTCCATGTTGATGTCGTAGTCGCCGGAGGAGAGTCCGACGAAACCGGCCGCAACATCCGCGTACTCGAGCTCGACGTTGTAGCCCTTCTCCTCGAGCACGGCGGCCCAGAGGTGGCTGACGGCTTCTCCTTCGGGCCAGCCGTTGAAGACGGCGATCGTGACGTCTTGGGCATCACCGTTCTTGAGGACCGATGCGTCGGCACCGGCGTCTGCAGAGCACCCGGCGAGGGCGATGAGTCCTGCGGCTCCCGCGAAAGCGATAGCGGTCTTGATGGACCTATTCATTGTTGCCTTTCCTGTTGCTTTTGCTGTGTTGACGGGGAAGTTCTAAACGGATGCGCCGACACGGGCGTCCGCGGTTGCGGCGGCGGGCGCAGGGGAGGGTGCAGCCTCGGTGATGGTTGCCTTCGTGCGCCAGGGGGTCCACATGGTTCGGCGTTTGCCGCTCAGCGCGGCCGTGAGCCGGTCAAGGTAGATCGCGATGATCACGACCGACAGGCCGGCCTCGAAGCCGAGGGCCACGTCGATGCGGCTGAGCGCCTGCACGACATCGCTGCCGAGCCCGCCGCCACCGACGAGTCCGGCGATGACCACCATCGAGAGCGAGAGCATGATCACCTGATTGATTCCAGCCATGATCGTGGGCATCGCGAGGGGAAGCTGGATCTGGCGCAGGATGCGCCACGGCGAGGAACCGAAGGCGTGGCCGGCCTCGACAACCTCTTTGTCGACCCCGCGGATACCGAGCTCGGTGAACCGAACGCCGGGCGCCATCGCGAACACGATCGTTGCGACGATGCCGGGTACGACGCCGACCCGGAACAGGATCAGTGCCGGCACGAGGTAGACAAACGCGGGCATGGTCTGCAGGAAGTCGAGAATCGGCCGGATGGTCGCCGAGGCGCGGTTCGACCGCGCCGCGACGATGCCGAGCGGCACGCTGATCGCGATCGCGATCGCGCTCGCCACGAGAACGAGCGCGAGGCTCGCCATCGAGTTCTCCCACTGGTTGACACCGACGATCACGAAAAGGCCCACGATGGTGCCGGCGGCGAACTTCCAGCCCTTCACGAAGTAGGCGAGTGCGGCCGCGATGATGATGATCGCCCAGAACGGCGGGCTGAGCAGCACAAACTCGACGGCCTCATACAGCGAGACGAGCACGAGCCTGATGAGGTCGAAGAGGGGGCGGAGGCTATCGGTCAGCACATCGATGCCGTCGGAGACGAGATCCCCGAGGGGCAGGCGAAAGTCGGTGATCATGCGAGGGTCCCCTCGGTAGATGCTGCGGCAGAGGTGAGTTCGGGGCTGGCGAGCATCGCGTCGAGCTCGGCATCCGGGATGATCGACACGGGCTCGATGATGTTGATGGGAGTCGTGTTCGTCGGCACGTTCCCGAGCGCGGCGAGCAGCGTGACCCGGGGGATCACGCCGAGCAGGCGACGCTTGTCGTCGATGACGGCGATGGGCAGCGGGCTCTCGACGGCGAGCTCGAACAGGTCGACGAGCGCGGCATCCGCCGGCACTGACGCGTGCTCCTGGTTGATGACCCGGGAGAGGTCGGTCTCGTTGCTCTTGACTTGACGCATTACGTGCCGGTCGCTCACGACGCCGAGCAGGGTGCGGCCTGGGCCGAGCACGAACGCGGCCCCGGCCTGCAGGTCACGCATGACCCGCAGCGCACTGCGCGGTCCTGCACTGAGCGGTACGACGGCGCGCGCCGGCTCCATGACTGCCCCGGCGGTGAGCACGCGGGCGCGGTCAACGTCCTGCACGAACTGGGCGACGTAGTCATTCGCCGGGTCGGTGAGGATGTCTTCTGGGGTTCCGATCTGTACGATGCGGCCGTTGCGCATGACGGCAATGCGATCACCGAGGAACATAGCCTCGTTGAGGTCGTGCGTGATGAAGATTATCGTCTTGCCGAGTTCGGCCTGCAGTTCGAGCAACTGCTCCTGCATCTCGCGTCGGATGAGCGGGTCGAGCGCCGAGAACGCCTCGTCCATGAGCAGGATGTCGGTCTCGGTGGCGAGGGCGCGGGCGAGGCCGACGCGCTGCTGCATGCCGCCGGAGAGCTCGGACGGGTACTTGTCGGCCCAGCCATCGAGCCCGACGATGTTCACGATCTTGCGGGCCCGCTCGAGTCGCTCGGCACGGCGAACGCCCTGCACCTCGAGGCCGTAGGCGGCGTTGTCGAGCACGGTGCGGTGGGGAAAGAGCGCGAAGTGCTGGAAGACCATCGAGACGTTCTTCTGGCGCACCTCGCGGAGCTTCGCGGCCGGCACGTTGGAGATGTCGATGCCGTTGACGGCGACGGATCCGCTCGTCGGCTCGAGCAGGCCGTTGAGGGTGCGAATGAGTGTGGACTTGCCCGAACCGGACAGGCCCATCACGACAAAGATCTCACCCTTCTTCACGTCGAACGAGGCATCGATGACGGCGGCAGTCTCGTGCGGCCCCAATTCGGAGCGACTGGCGCCGGATTGGAGCTGTGTGACGGCATCCTTCGGGCGTCGCCCGAAGACCTTGTACAAATTCCTGACTGAAACTGAAACTGAAACTGAAGAGGTGCTGCTCACGTTTTCCTTTGGCGCACGCACGCAGAGAGAAGTCCCGCGACGTGACTTTGCTGTCGTGGACGGGTCGGAATCAACAGTGCGAGTGGCTACTCAAGCGGCGACACAGAGGGTGCCAGCGGCGAGCAAGACTTGTGCAGAACAGCCAAAGGGCTGCGTGATTTCACGACCATACGCCTCAGAAAAACCCTGTTTCGGGACTGTCCTGGGCCGCGGCCTTGGTGTGGGGTGGTGACGAGTTCGTGGACGAGTCTAGCCGCCGGTTCGATGCGAAGGCATTTATCCCGACCGTCACGCCCCCGCATTCACGGGGGTAGACAGGGCCGTAGCGACGCGCTGGCAGTGATCGGGGGCGGCGGTGACCGTTGTGCGTTTGTGATGAACTCGCCGAGCATCCGGCTACAATCGACACATCGACAGCGATCCGGCCATCACCGGGGAGTCCTCGGAAGAACGGCTGAATCCCCACGGAATCGGCCCGGTAGAACCGAGCGGGTCTGGCCCGTCAACGCCAACGAAATGAGCGGTTCCACTTCTCGTGGGGCAAGCGGGGTGGTATCGCGACATCCCGGTCTGACGGCCGGGGAATCGTCCTCGTGCAGCACAGGCCCACTGTGCACCAAGCCTGCCGAGGAGAGATATGAACTACCCCAAGGGATCAAGTGTGGACGCCGGTGTACCGCGGGCGGTTTCGCCGTCGCCGAACTTCCCGGCCATCGAGCGCGGCATCCTTTCCTTCTGGAAGGGCGACGAGACCTTCCGCGCGTCGATCGAGAACCGCGAGGGCTGCCGCGAGTGGACCTTCTACGACGGACCGCCGTTCGCTAACGGACTGCCCCATTACGGCCATCTCCTCACCGGGTACGCGAAGGACCTGTTCCCGAGGTTCCAGACCATGCGCGGGCTGCAGGTGCACCGCCGATTCGGCTGGGACACCCACGGGCTGCCCGCCGAGCTCGAGGCGATGCGCCAGCTCGGCATCACCGAGAAGCACCAGATCGACGAGATGGGCATCGCCGCGTTCAATGATGTGGCCCGCAAATCGGTGCTGGAGTACACCGGAGAATGGGAGGAGTACGTCACGCGGCAGGCCCGCTGGGTCGACTTCGAGAACGACTACAAGACCCTCGACGTCACCTTCATGGAGTCCGTGATCTGGGCCTTCAAGCAGCTGCACGACAAGGGCCTCGCCTACGAGGGATTCCGCGTGCTTCCCTATTGCTGGCACGACCAGACCCCGCTGTCGAACCATGAGCTGCGCATGGACGACGACGTCTACAAGATGCGCCAGGACCAGTCGGTCACGGTCACCTTCCCGCTCGACGGCGTCAAGGCCGAGGCGCTCGGCCTCACCGCCGTGCGCGCCCTCGCCTGGACGACCACACCGTGGACGCTACCCACGAACGCCGCCCTCGCCGTCGGGCCCGACATCCAGTACTCCGTGATCCCGAGTGGCCCGCTCGGCGCCGGCGACGGATCGGCCGAGGGGGTGGCCTCCTACCTACTCGCGAGCGACACCGTCGGCGCCTACCTCAAGGACCTCGGCTACGCCTCGATCGAGGAGGCCCGCTCCGCCGTCACCTCGACGGTGCTCGGCCGCGAGCTCGACGGCGTCACCTACGACCGGCTGTGGGACTACTACGCCGACACCCGGGAGTGGGGCACCGAGAAGGCGTGGCAGATCCTCGTCGCGGACTACGTCGCGACAGGCGAGGGCACCGGTATCGTGCACCAGGCGCCCGCCTATGGCGAGGACGACCAGATCGTGTGCGCCGCCGCCGGCATCCCCGTCATCATCTCGGTCGACGACGGCGGCAAGTTCCTGCCACAGATCGAGGAAGTCGCGGGGCTCCAGGTTTTCGACGCCAACAAGACGCTCATCCAGCTTCTGCGCACCGGCGGGCGCCTGCTGCGCCTCGCCAGCTACGAGCACAGTTACCCGCACTGCTGGCGCTGTCGCAACCCGCTCATCTACAAGGCCGTCTCGAGCTGGTTCGTGCGCGTGACCCAGTTCCGCGACCGGATGGGCGAGCTCAATGAGCAGATCAACTGGGTGCCCGAGAACGTCAAGCACGGTCAGTTCGGCAAGTGGATCGGCAATGCCCGAGACTGGTCGATCTCCCGCAACCGCTACTGGGGATCCCCCATCCCGGTGTGGAAGAGCGACGATCCCGCGTACCCCCGCATCGACGTCTACGGCTCGCTCGACGAGCTCGAGGCGGACTTCGGGGTGCGCCCAACCGACCTGCACCGTCCCTACATCGACGAGCTCACCCGCCCCAACCCGGACGACCCGACCGGCAGATCGACGATGCGCCGCATCGAGGACGTGCTCGACGTCTGGTTCGACTCCGGCTCGATGCCGTTCGCGCAGGTGCACTACCCGTTCGAGAACCAGGACTGGTTCGAGAACCACAACCCCGCCGACTTCATCGTCGAGTACATCGGCCAGACGCGCGGCTGGTTCTACACCCTGCACGCCCTGTCCACCGGGATCTTCGACCGCCCCGCGTTCAGTAACGTCGTGAGCCACGGCATCGTGCTCGGCTCCGACGGGCAGAAGATGTCGAAGAGCCTCAACAACTACCCGAACGTCAGTGAGGTCTTCGACCGTGACGGGGCGGATGCGATGCGCTGGTTCCTCATGTCGAGCTCGGTGATCCGCGGCGGCAACCTCGTCGTGACCGAGGAGGGCATCCGCGAATCCGTGCGGCAGTTCATCCTGCCGGTCTGGAACACCTGGTACTTCTTCACCCTCTACGCGAACGCCGCCGGATACGACGCGACCTGGCGCACCGACTCGAACGATGTGCTCGACCGGTACCTGCTCGCCAAGACCCGCCTGCTCATCGAGGAGGTCGAGGCGCAGTTGGAGGCGCTCGACAGCCCGGCAGCTACAGCGACCCTGCGCGACTTCGCCGATGTGCTCACCAACTGGTACGTGCGCCGCAGCCGCGACCGGTTCTGGGCGGGCAACGACCGCGACGGATTCGACACGCTCTACACCGTGCTCGAGACGGTGACCCGCGTCGCCGCCCCGCTCATCCCGCTCATCGGCGAGGAGATCTGGCAGGGCCTCACCGGCGGCCGCAGCGTTCACCTCACCGACTGGCCTGACGCTGAGGCGTTCCCCGCGGACACCACGCTCGTCAGTGCGATGGACCGGGTGCGGGAGATCGCCTCCTCGGCGCTCGCCCTGCGCAAGGCGACCGGGAAGCGGGTGCGGCTTCCGCTGGCCGAGCTCACGGTCGTCGCCGAGTCGCTGGACGGGCTGGCCGACTTCTCCGACATCCTGCGCGACGAGCTCAACGTGAAGAAGGTCTCGCTACGGGTGCTCGAGGAGTCGAGCCTCGGTGAGTTCGGCATCACGAAGCGCCTCAGCGTGAACTCCCGGGTCGTCGGCCCGCGGATCGGCAAGAACGTGCAGGCCGTGATCAGGGCGTCGAAGTCCGGCGACTGGCAGCAGACCGGCGGCGGAGTCGTCGTCGGCGGCATCGAGCTGCTTCCGGGCGAGTTCGAGCTCGAACTGCAGGCGGCGGATGACTCGAAGGCGATCGAGTTCCTGCCCGGCGGCGGATTCGTGCTGCTCGACACCGCGACCACACCGGAGCTCGAGGCGGAGGGCCTGGCCCGCGACCTCGTGCGGGCGATCCAGGACACCCGCAAGGCCGCCGGGCTCAAGGTGAGCGACCGGATCGACCTGAGCCTGGCATTCGGCTCCGAGTCGGAATGGGCCGGAACCCGGGCCTATGCGAGCATGATTGGCGAGGAAACGCTCGCGACCACACTCGCCACTTCCTGGCACGCCCCCGTCCAACTCGACACGGCCGCCGCCGTCGCCGGCGAGGCGGGTGCCTACCGGGCCACAGTGCCCGCCGAGCGCTACTCCAACAACGAAGCAATCGTCATCGAGCTGTCGGTGCACGGAAGGGGTGTCAATGTCTAAGAACCGCGACGCAGAAGATTCTGAACTGAGCAACGATGCGCTCTTCCAGGCGCAGGCCGACCGTGTCTACGGCGAGCTGCTGGCCCGCATTGGCGAGGCCAACCCGCAGCCGCGGCTCGGGCCGACCCGCAAGGTCCTCGAGCTGCTCGGCGACCCGCAGCGCACCTACCCGATCATCCACATCACGGGAACGAACGGCAAGTCGAGCACGAGCCGCATCACCGAGAGCATCCTGCGCGCGTACGGGCTCCGCACGGGACTGATGATCAGCCCGCACCTCCTGCGCGTCAACGAGCGCATCGTGATCGACGGCGATCCGATCTCGAACGAGGCCTTCGTCGCCAACTGGGACGACATCGCGCCGTACATCGCGATGGTCGACAACGAGCTCATCGAGGCGGGCGAGCTCGCACTCACCTATTTCGAGGCGCTCACCGCGCTTGCGTTCGCGTGCTTCGCGGATGCGCCGGTCGACGTCGCCGTGATCGAGGTCGGTATGGGCGGCGAATGGGACTCCACCAATGTCGGCGACGGCCAGGTCGCGGTGTTCACCCCGATCTCGCTCGACCACACCGCGCGCCTCGGCAACACCGTTCTCGAGATCGCCAAGACTAAGTCGGGCATCATCAAGCCCCTCGCGAGCGTTGTCACCGCCGCGCAGCAGCCCGACGCACTCGCGGTGCTCCGGCACGCGGCCGAGCTCACCGAGTCGACCGTCGTCGCCCAGGGCGAGGATTTCGGTCTGATCGAGAACTCCGTCGCGGTCGGCGGACAGGTGATCAGCGTCAAGGGGCTCGCCGGCACCTACCGCGACCTCTTCCTGCCGCTGTTCGGCGACCACCAGGCGCAGAACGCTGCGGTCGCGATCGCCGCAGTGGAATCATTCCTCGGTGGCGGCAGTCAGATGCTCGTGGGAGACGTTCTCGCCGAGGGCATCGGCACGGCCACTTCACCGGGACGGCTTCAGGTGCTCGGGGTCGAGCCGAGCGTACTCGTGGATGCCGCGCACAACCCCGACGGGGCACGCGCACTCGCCTCGGCGGTCGCGGCCTACTTCACCTTCGACGAGATCTGCGTCGTCGTCGGCGCGCTCGAGGAGAAGGACGCCGCCGGCATCATCGCCGCACTCACACCCATCGCGAGCCGTTTCCACGTCACCCGGTCCAGCTCCGCGCGTGCCATCGACGAGGACGAGCTGGGCGAGATCGTGCGCGAGGTCGCCGGCCCCGAGTCGTACGAGGTCTTCGCCGACGCCGAGGAGGCCCTCGCCAGCGCCCGCGAGTGGGCCGGGGGAGCCCCGAAGCGGGCCGTGCTCGTCACCGGGTCGATCACCCTTGTCGGTGACGCGATCGCCATCGCCGATCGCGAGGGCTGGAAGAGGTGAGCCCGCGCGAACGCCGGTCGCCGCGGCGCCGATCGGCCACCGAATCGCTGCTCTCGATCGTGCTGGTGCTCGAGGCTCTACTGGTTTTCTTCCTGACCCTCGTCGTGTTCGCGCTCGACGCGCTTCCTCCCGCCGCGGCGTTCATCGGCGGGGGAGTGCTGTTCCTGATTCTCATCGCCCTCGGGCGCGTCCTGCGCTACTCGTGGGCGGTCTGGGTCGGCTGGCTGATGCAGATCGTCATCATCCTCACCGGCCTGCTGGAGCCGCTCATGTTCGGGATCGGCGCCATCTTCGTGGCCCTGTGGACCTACTGCTTCATCACCGGTGGGCGACTCGACGCGCGAAACGCTGCGCTCTTCCCCGATGACACCGCCGACACCCCCACCACCGACACGAAGGACACCCCATGACGCACGTCGAAGAAACACTCGTTCTGATCAAGCCCGACGGAGTCGTGCGCAATCTCACGGGAGAGAT
>JAJAZI010000098.1 GCA_026785785.1 Microbacteriaceae bacterium | reverse complement strand
TCGTCTGCCTCCTGGCGCCGCGGGATGCCGTGCCTGCTCCCGTGCTCTTCCCCGGGCTCGACCCCGACACGAGTTATCGGGTCGAGGCGCTCGACCTCGGTGCCGGCCCGCGCGTGATGCAGGACCAGGCGCCGCCGTGGACCGAGTCGGGCGGCCTCGTGCTCTCCGGGCGGGTGCTCGGCGCGGTGGGCATCGCGATGCCGCTACTGCTGCCGGCGCAGGCGCTCGTGCTGAGGTTTGTGGCCGTGTGAGCTGTGCTGAGGTTTGTGGCCGTGTGAGCTGTGCTGAGGTTTGTGGCCGTGTGAGCTGTGCTGAGATTCATCGCGGTGTGAGCCGTACGGGCGATTAGCACCCCACCGGGCATCGACACCGGTGGGGTGGTCCTTGCATGGTGCCGTACGTAGCCGAGGAGATTGGCCGCCACGCCGAGTAGACCGACCAGTCGGCGCGGCGTGTCGCGGAAACTCCTGTGGAGCGTGAGGCGGTTGGGCGTCGGGCGACACGCCGGGCGATTGTCGGTGGCAATTGACATCATCGAATGTATGTTCGAATATAGGAAGATGCTTCACGCCGCAGTACTCGCCGATTCCTTCGAGGAGGATCAGGGAGACGATGCTGCCCCGGGCGCCACCCCCGCCGGCAGCACCGGCAGCACAGGCAGCACGGGCAGCACGGGTGGCATCGGCAGCACCGGCAGCACGGGTGGCATCGGCAGCACCGGCAGCACCGGCAACCCGGGCGAGACGGTGCGCGAGCTGCAGGCGCGCATCCGCCAGATGCAGGGCACGAGGCTCGACACCCGGAGCCTACCGACGCACCCTGCGATCGCCCCGCTGCTGCCGGGCGGCGGGCTCAAACAGGGGGCGGCCTATTCGGTCGAGCGTTCGGCGACGCTGCTGATGGCCCTGCTCGCCGGCCCGTCGGCCGCGGGATCCTGGTGCGGTGTCATCGGCGTTCCCGAGTTCGGGGTCGAGGCGGCCGCGCGCCACGGCATCGACCTCGACAGGCTCGTGCTCGTGCCGCACCCCGGAGACCAGTGGCTCGGGGTCACGGCCGCCATCGCCGACGTGCTCACGGTTGTAGTCACCCGGCCCCCGCGCCAGGCGAGCGACTCGAGCATCGCGCGGCTGGCCGCCCGATTGCGGCAGCGCGGAGCCACCCTCATCGTGCTCGGCCCGTGGCCACAAACCGAGGCCATGCTGAGCATCTCGCACAGCCGCTGGAGCGGCATCGGCAACGGGCACGGCCATCTCGCCGCGCGCGAGGCGACCGTGACCGTCAGCACCCGCACGACCGCCCGGCCGCGCAGCGCCCGGCTCTGGCTGCCCGGCCCCACCGGCCAAGTCAGTCGCGCCGACGCGCACCCGCTCGCGTGGCAGGGCGGCGGCCCCGTCGGCGTACCGGCACTGCCTCAGGGCGGCGGCCCCGTCGGCGTGCCGGCACTGCCGCAGGACGACGGCCCCGATTTGCGAGAGGTGCTCGCCGGATGACCGCGACCTCGCCCACGTCGGTCACGCGCACGATCGTGCTCTGGTGCCCCGACTGGCCGATCGTGGCGGCCGCGCGCGCCCACGGCCTCGCTCCCGCTTCCGGTTCCGGTTCCGGTTCCGCGAACACGGATGCCGCGATCGCGCTCATCGAGAAGGGTCAGGTGTTCGCGTGCTCCACCGCGGCCCGCCGGGAGGGCGTGAGGCGCGGCCTCCGCGTGCGCGAGGCGCAGAGCCGGTGCCCCGACCTCGTCGTGCTGCCCTACGATGCGGCCGTCGACATCCGTGCCTTCGACCCGGTGCTCGAGGCGATCGAGGAGGTGACCTCCGGTGCGCAGCTGCTGCGGCCGGGCATGTGCGCCATCCGCTCCCGCGGTCCGAGCCGCTTCTACGGCAGCGACGACGAGGCGGCGCTGTGGCTGCTCGACACCCTCGACGCCCTCGGCATCGACTCGCGGGTCGGCATCGCCGACGGACCGTTCACCGCCGAGCACGCCGCCCGCAGCGCCGTCCGGCCGCGCATCCGGGTCGTGCCGGAGGGCGGCTCGGCCGCCTTCCTCGCTCCCCTGCCGGTGCGGATGCTCGACCGCCCCCAGCTGACGACCCTGCTGCAGCGGTTGGGCATCCGCACCCTCGGCGAGTTCGCCGCGCTGTCGGCCGCCGACGTCGACGCGCGCTTCGGCCGGGAGGGCGCCCACCTGCACGCCCTGGCCGGCGGGCTCGACAGCCGCCGGGTCATCCCGCGCACTCCCCCGCGCGAGCTCGACAGCTTCATCGAGTTCGAGCCGCCGCTCGACCGCATCGACCAGGTCGCGTTCGGCTTCCGGGCATCCGCCGACAGCTTCATCGAGGCCATCACGGCGGCGAAGCTCGTCTGCACGAGCATCAGGGTCGAGATCGACTCGGATGCCGGGGAGACTTCCGAGCGCACCTGGCTGCATCCGCGCTCCTTCACCGCTGCCGATGTCATCGACCGCATCCGCTGGCAGCTGCAGGGCGGCGGTAGCGAGAGCGGGCTCAGCTCGCCGGTCAGCTATGTGCGGGTGGTGCCGGAGGCCGTCGACGCGATCGGCAATCACGAGCAGGGGCTGTGGGGAACGGCCGCCGACGAGCGCATCCACCACGGGCTCTCCCGCGTGCAGAGCATGCTCGGCCACGGCGGGG
Organism: Microbacteriaceae bacterium; assembly: GCA_026785785.1. GTDB lineage: Bacteria > Actinomycetota > Actinomycetes > Actinomycetales > Microbacteriaceae > Marisediminicola. The sequence continues at coordinate 6,890 of JAJAZI010000098.1, read as the reverse complement.
TGCTCACGGCCGTGATCGGCGGCGGACGCACCCTCGCCGACCGGCAGAACCTGATCGCCTGGGGCGACCGGCCCGCGGCGGACCGCGACCCGATGCCGCCCTGGCACGGCAAGCTGCCCGACCCGGCGCCGTCGACAGTGTTCGAGAAGCGCCTGCCGGTCACGGTCGTCTCGGCGGCGGGCGAGCCCGTCACGGTCGACGAGCGCGGCGCCCTCTCCGCGGAGCCCGCCGGCCTCTCGGGCGGCACCACGGTTCGCCGGCTCACGGCCTGGGCGGGCCCGTGGCCGATCGAGGAGCGCTGGTGGGTCGAGGGCGCGGGGCGGTCGGGCAGATGCGACCGGTTCCAGGTCGTCGACGACACGGGGGTGGCCTGGCTGCTCGTCAGCGAGGGTGCCGGCTGGTGGGCGGAAGCGAGGTACGACTGATGGGCTGGAGCAACCCCCCGATCCCGTGGTCGGAGTTCGAGCGCACCCTCTCCGACTCGCGGCGCCCCGGCGCTCCCCCGGCCGGCGCCGACGGCGGCGACAGCCCGGCCTGGTCGGCCAAGCGCCAGCCGTACGAGCCGCCCGTTCCGCCCTCGGATTCAGATGCTCGCCCAGGCCCCGCCGAGACCGTGCCCTACGCCGAACTGCACGCCCACTCGAACTTCAGCTTTCTCGATGGGGCATCGTCGCCGGAGGAGCTGCTCGAGGAGGCGTCCGCGCTCGGCCTGTCCGCGCTGGGCCTCACCGACCACGACGGCCTCTACGGCATCGTGCGGATGGCGGAGGCCGCCGAGTCGCATCCGCAGATCGCGACGGTGTTCGGCGCCGAGCTGTCGCTGGGCCTGAACTCTCCCCAGCTGGGCGTCGCCGACCCGGAGGGCAGCCACCTCGTCGTGCTCGCGCGCCGCGAGGAGGGCTACCACCGGCTCGCCGGAGCCATCACCGCTGCCCAGCTCGCCGGCGGGGCGAAGGGCCGCCCGGTGTACGACCTCGACGAGCTCGCCGAGCGGGCATCCGGGCACTGGATGCTGCTGACCGGGGGCCGCAAGGGCCGGGTGCGCCAAGCGCTCACCGGCGCGCTGCCGCTCACCGGCGCGCTGCCGCTCACCGGTGCGCTGCCGCTCACGGGTGCGCTGCCGGGCGGGGACGGCGGCGAGGGCATCGCGGCAGCGGCGCGTGAGGTGGACCGGCTCGTCGACCTCTTCGGTGCGGACAACGTCGTCGTCGAGCTCTACGACCAGGGAGGTCCGCTCGACAGCGACCACAACGACGCGCTGTTCGCCATCGCGCAGCGGCGCGGCCTCCGCGCGGTCGCCACCGGCAACGTGCACTACGCGACCCCGAAGCAGCACCACCTCGCCACGGCGCTCTCGGCCGTGCGCGCACGCCGCAGCCTCGACGAGATGGACGGCTGGCTGCCGGCATCCGGGGCCGCGCACTTGCGTTCCGGCCGCGAGATGGCGGCGCGCTTCTCCCGCTACCCCGGCGCCGTCGAGCAGACCGTCGAACTCGCCGCCGACCTGAGCTTCCGGTTGCGGAGCGCCAGGCCCGGCCTGCCGAAGCAGGAGGTGCCGGAGGGGCACACGCCGATGAGCTGGCTGCGGCACCTCGTCTGGCAGGGCGTCGCCGAGAAGTACCCGCGACTCACCCCGGAGGACCGCCGGCGCATCGAGCGCGAGCTCGAGGTGATCGAGGTCAAGGACTTCCCCGGCTACTTCCTCATCGTGCACGACATCGTCTCCTTCGCGAGGGGGCGCGGCATCCTCTGCCAGGGGCGGGGGTCGGCGGCGAACTCCGCCGTGTGCTTCGTGCTCGGCATCACGGCCGTCGACTCGATTTTCTACAAGCTCCCGTTCGAGCGGTTCCTGTCGAGCATGCGCGACGAGGAGCCCGACATCGACGTGGACTTCGACTCCAACCGGCGCGAGGAGGTCATCCAGTACGTCTACGGCAAGTACGGCAGGCAGAACGCCGCGCAGGTCGCGAATGTCATCACCTACCGGCCGAAGTTCGCGGTGCGCGACATGGCGAAGGCGCTCGGTTACTCCCCCGGCCAGCAGGACGCCTGGTCGAAGCAGGTCGAGCGATGGGGCGCGACCGTCTCGAGCGCCGACCACGACATCCCGGATGCCGTGATCGACCTCGCGCACGAGGTGCTGAAGTTCCCCCGCCACCTCGGCATCCACTCCGGCGGCATGGTGCTCACCGACCGCCCGGTGGGCGAGGTCGTGCCGATCGAGCACGCCCGCATGGAGAAGCGCACCGTGCTGCAGTGGGACAAGGACGACTGCGCCTGGATGGGGCTGGTCAAGTTCGACCTGCTCGGCCTCGGGATGCTCGCCGCTCTGCAGCACACCTTCGACCTCGCGGCGGCAAACCTCGGCGAGAGCTGGACCCTCGCGACACTCCCGCGCGAGGAGGCGGGGGTCTACGACCAGCTGTGCCGCGCCGACTCGATCGGGGTGTTCCAAGTCGAGAGCCGCGCCCAGATGGGCCTGCTGCCGAGGCTGCAGCCGCGCCGCTTCTACGACCTCGTGGTGCAGATCGCGATGATTCGCCCCGGCCCCATCCAGGGCGGCGCGGTGCACCCGTTCGTGCGCCGGAAGCTCGGCACGGAGAAGGTCACCTACCTGCATCCGAAGCTGGTCGAGCCGCTCGAGCGCACCCTCGGCATCCCCGTCTTCCAGGAGCAGCTCATGCAGATGGCGATGGCCGTCGGCGGCTGCACCGGCGAAGACGCCGACCTGCTACGCCGGGCGATGGGGTCCAAGCGCGGGGTCGAGCGCATCGAGTCGCTACGCGCCAAGCTCTACGCCGGCATGGCCGAGAACGGGCTCACCGGCGAGACCGCCGACGAGATCTACGGCAAGATTCAGGCGTTCGCGAACTTCGGATTCGCCGAGAGCCACTCGCTCAGCTTCGGCCTGCTCGTCTACGCGAGCTCCTGGCTGCGCCTGCACTACCCCGCCGCCTTCCTCACCGCCCTGCTGCGCGCCCAGCCGATGGGCTTCTACTCCCCCCAGACGCTCGTGGCCGACGCGCGTCGGCACGGCGTCGAGGTGCGCCGGCCCGACATCCTCCGCTCGGGGGCGGATGCCGGGCTCGAGGCGCTCACCAGCCGGGCGCCGGATGCCGTGGCGCTGCCGACCGGCTCGGCGCAGTGCCTGCACTTCGAGCAGCCTCCGGTGCCCGTCTTCGACCGCACTGCCCACTTCGACTGTGACGACCACCGCCGCGACGGGGCGTTCGCCGTGCGGCTCGGGCTCGCCGAAGTACGAGGCATCGGGGCGGCACTCGCGCAGCGCATCGTCGAGGAGCGCGCCACCCGCGACTACGCCGACATGGCCGACCTCGTGCACCGCGTCGGACTCGACACCGCGCAGCTCGAGTCGCTCGCTGCAGCCGGCGCCTTCGAGGTGTTCGGGCTGACCCAGCGCGAGGCGCTGTGGGCGGCCGGCGACGCCGCCCACAACCGGGCCGAATACCTGCCCGGCAGTCACGTCTCGGTGCAGCCTCCCCTGTTCGAGCTGCCGACCGAGGCGGAGACGCTCGTCTCGGACCTCTGGGCCACCGGGATCTCCCCCGCCGACCATCCGCTCCGCCACGTGCGGGAGGCGCTCGAGGTGCGCGGGGTGCTCTCCTCCGCGCAGTTGCGGGTCGCGGAGTCGGGGCGCCGGGTGGAGGTCGGCGGGGTGGTCACCCACCGCCAGCGCCCGGCGACGGCGAGCGGGATCACGTTCATCAACCTCGAGGACGAGACCGGGCTCGTCAATGTCATCTGCAGCGTCGGGGTGTGGAACCGCTACCGGCGTATCACCAGGGAGGCGCCCGCCGTCATCGTGCGCGGGATCCTCGAGCGGTCCCCCGAGGGCGTCGTGAACCTGCTCGCCGACCGCTTCGAGGTGCTAGCGCTCACGGCCAGGACGACCTCGCGCGACTTTCGGTGACGAGCCCACGCCGAGTCGCCGCAGCACCTCGCGCAGGGCGGCCTCGTACTGCGGGGTCAGCGGATAGTGCCCGTGGGTCGCGATCGTCGGCAGGTAGGTGCGCAGGTCGAGTTCGCTGGCGCCGCGATCGACCCCGTTGCCGTCCCGGTAGCTGGCCGCGGGGAAGCCGAGGAAGTCGGTGCGCCGCCAGAGGTTCACCCAGGCCGGGTCCGACCCGCCTGACCGGAGGATGCCGACCAGGCTGTCCGTCCGGGGCCGCACCGCCGGAGCCCGCTCATCCTCCCGCACCTGCGCGAGCCACGGATCCGGCGCTATGAGCGAGGGACCGGCGCACGGCCGGGTTCCTATCACCTCGGCGCCGAACAGTTCGGGGAAGAACCGCCCGAAGTACGGGCGCAGCTGCACCCCGTAGGTGCTCAGCCCCACGCGGTCCATGGGCACGTCGCCCTGCCCTCGCAGCGCGAAGATGCAGGCGGTCGCGAGCACGGCGCCGAGGCTGTGCGCGGAGAGCACGACGTGGCGCTGCGGGGTGCCGCCGGTCGGAGACATCCATTCCCGGATCCGGCGGTTGACCTCCGGCACGACCCGCTCGGAGTAGCACGGCGGGCCGAACGGGTGCCCGGCCCTCGGCAGGAAGCAGATGAGGTCCCAGAGCAGCCCGATCGGGCGCTCCGTGGTCGTGAGGGCGTTCGCCGCCACCGCGGCGAACGCGGCGGCGACGATGGCCGCGAGAACGGCGAGGGCGACGTCCGGGGCCTGCTCGACGATGCTGTTCACAGCCGCGCCCGCAGCACCCGGGAAGATCTTCTTCAGGTCGGGGGCGGCGGTGAGGACGAGCGCGGCCCCGAAGAACGCCGCGAGGGCACCGAGCACCGGTTCCGCCCGATGCAGGATGCCGGCGGTGCGGCGGGCGACAAGCACCCGCGGGGGCGGCGGCTCCGCGACCGGGATGCGCGCCGGTCCCCGCTCGCCGTAGCTTGCGAGCGCATAGCGCTCGTAGCCGACGATCTCGTCGACGGTCGGTGTCGTCATGCCCGGGTAGCCGACCAGGTGCCGGGCGAAGACGGCGGCGACCCCGACTACGAAGAGAACGACGATCACGAGGAACCAGCGGGCGAAGTCGGCCCAGACGCCGGGAACCTCGAGGGTCGGCGACGGGATGCCGCTCGCCTGCGGGCGGGACAGCCACGCGGCGACCCCGACGACCAGCACCGTCGACAGCGCCATGGCGATGCCGAGGGCCAGCAGCAGCACGACCCCGGGGCCGGCTCCGCTCCACCCCTCCGACGGCCTCCGGCTGGGACGCCGGGGGAAGACGACGACGGCGAGCTGCGCCGCGACGGCGACCCCGGCCGCTGCGACGTAGAGTCACGGCTCCTCGGCGCCGAGTTGAAAAACGCCGGCGAGGAAGTAGCGGGAGAACGGCACGGCGATCACCAGGCCGACCAGCGCCGCGGTGAGGGCCGGTGGCACACCCCGACGCCAGCCGAGGGCCGCGATCGCGAGGACGAGCAGGATGCCGATGAGGTTGCCCGGCGTCGAGACGAGGCCGAGGAACGGCGAGCTCACCGCGGCGAGCTCCCGCCCGGCGATGCTCGTCGCGACAGCGGTGCCGAGCAGCACCACAAGGCTTCCCACCAGCATCCACAGCGAGGATCGGCGGCGAACGAGCAGGCCCCACCCGGGAGTGCCGGGCACGACGAGAAGTACGACGAGGCCTAGGCCGAGGGCCGCGACCGCGAGCGACACGGTCGTCCACGGGTTGGCCGCGAGCGGACCGGTCGCGAGGCAGCCCGGCGAGAAGAACCGCTCGGGGCTGTCGCACTGCGGGTAGGGCGAGAAGAGCTGGTCCCACGCGAGCATCGCGGCGAGCAGGAACACCGTCGCGGCCACGTGCAGTCTCTCCATGCCGCCGGTGACCCTCGACCTGCTCCAGAATCCGCGGGTGGCGAGCATCGGCCACGCCAGCCCGGAGGTCGGAGCGGCGGTCATGAGGGCGACGCTCGCCTCATAGCGCGATCGGGCGCGGGCGGACAGCAGATAGAGCACGAGCACCCCGGCCAGCGGAAGGGCGGTGAAGATGGCCAGGCGCGTCGCGCGCGGGATACCCGCGAGAACTGCAAACTGCTCGGGAAGCCCTGCGCACAGCCCGCTCGCCCGGTAGCACAGCACGCCGACGAGCTCGATGCTCACCGTTGCGAGCGCCATCACGTAGAGCAACGTCACGCCCAGCCCGAAGATGCGCACGTAGCCGGACCCGTGGCCCCCGCGCCAGGCCTGTGGGTCGCTCTGGTCGGGAATCCGCCTGGTCCAGTAGGCGACGTTCACGAGGCCGAACGGCAGCAGCAGGAACCAGCCGACGTGCACGATGAGCTGCCCGATGCCGGCGGGAGCGCCGCCGTCGGACCTGGCCAGCGCTCCCCACGAGTAGGCCTCCCGGCGGACCCCCTCGGGTGCCGCGGATGCGCGCTCCCGCCAGAACCGCCGAGGTCGTCGTTCCGATCCCGGGCAATGTCGCCTACTTCGCGCTCGAGCATTTCGGCCGGAGGGGTGTTCTTGATGCCGTGGATGCGCAGCTCGAGCACCTTCCCCGGGACGCGGGCCTGGCGTACCGGGCGGAACCTCTCGAATCCCAGCATCCCCGGTCCAATCGTCGGATGCGGGACACAGTACTCGCGGCCAACGGCCCGGTCTACGGTGCCGGTTGCTCGGTCACGACCTCGCGACCTTACGACCTCGCATTGCGCGAGTTGCCCACTTGTGTCGTGTCTCGGGGTGTGGAGGGGACATATGTGGGCGACTCGCGGGCGGGGTGGGGTCAGGGGGCCGCGAGTTGCCGACTTGTGCTGGGTGCGCGGGTTCGGAGGGGACATATGTGGGCGACTCGCGGGCGGGGTGGGGTCAGGGGGCCGCGAGTTGCCGACTTGTGCTGGGTGCGCGGGTTCGGAGGGGACATATG
>JAJAZI010000097.1 GCA_026785785.1 Microbacteriaceae bacterium | reverse complement strand
GTTCTGCAGGTAGGGCGAGGCGAAGGTGTTGTCGACGACGACGATCGCGCCGGCCGCGTGGCCGATCTCGGCGAGCGCCGCGATGTCGCTGATCTTCATGAGCGGGTTGCTCGGTGTCTCGACCCAGAGCACGGCGGTTCCCGGCGTGACGGCGGCGCGCACGGCGTCCAGGTCGGTGAGCTCGGTGGTCGCGAGCTCGATCCCCCACGGCACGAACACGCGGTTGACCAGTCGGTGCGTGCCGCCATAGACGTCGTTGCCCATCACCACGCGAGCGCCCGGCGCGAGGATCGCACGCAGCAGTGTGTCCTCGCCGGCGAGCCCGGACGCGAAGCTGAACCCGTGGGTCGCCACCTCCAGGTCGGCGACGAGGGTCTCCAGGGAGGTGCGGGTCGGGTTGCCGCCGCGGGCGTACTCGTAGCCTCCGCGGAAACCGCCGATCCCGTCCTGTACGAAGGTCGAGGTCTGGTAGATCGGCGGGATGACCGCGCCCGTGGCCTTGTCGGGGGTCTGCCCGACGTGGATGGCTCGGGTGGAGAAGTCGTGACTCATGGGGTCCTTCGTCAGTTGGAGAGGTAGCCGAGCAGGTCGGTGCGGGTGAGCAGCGCGAGCGGTTTGCCGCCGTCGGTCACGAGGAGTGTGTCGGCGGCGCCGAACGCCCCGAGCGCCGATTCGATCGACTGGCCGGCCCCGACGAGGTCGAGCGGCGCACCGATCAGCCCGCCGATCGCATCCGTCATTCTCGCGTCGCCCGCGAGCACGAGCTGAAGCAGCCGGTCTTCGTGCACGGCGCCGAGCACCTCGCCGAGCACGACGGGGAGGTCGGCGGAGAGCACGGGGAGCTGCGACGCGCCCGTCTCGCGCAGGAGCCGGATGACGTCGCGCACGGTCTGCTCGGGGCGCACGTGGGCGAGTTCGCGGCCGGCGACAACGTCGGCGACCGTCGCGCCCTCGTCGGGTGTCGCGAAGCCGTGTGATCGCATCCACTGGTCGTTGAAGATCTTGCCGAGGTAGCCGCGCCCGCCGTCCGGCAGCAGCACGACGACGACGTCTCCGGGGCCGAGATCGCGGGCGGCCTCGAGTGCCGCGGCGATCGCGAGTCCGCTCGATCCGCCGACGAGCAGTCCCTCTTCCCGCGCAAGTCGGCGGGTCAGTGCGAAGGAGACGGCGTCGGATGCCGCGATGACACGGTCGACGACGCTCGGGTCGTAGGCCTCGGGCCAGAAGTCCTCGCCGACCCCCTCGACGAGGTACGGGCGCCCGGTGCCGCCGGAGTAGACCGAGCCCTCCGGGTCGGCGCCGATGACCTGCACCGCTCCGCCCGAGACCTCCTTGAGGTACTTGCCCGCGCCGCTGATCGTGCCGCCGGTGCCGACGCCGGCGACGAAGTGCGTGACCTTGCCCTCGGTGTCGCGCCAGATCTCCGGGCCGGTCGTCTCATAGTGGCTGAGCGGCCCGTTCGGGTTGGCGTACTGGTTGGGCTTGAACGCGCCGGGGATCTCGCGGGCAAGGCGGTCGGACACGCCATAGTACGACTCGGGGCTGTCGGGCGCGACGGCGGTCGGCGTCACGACGACCTCGGCGCCATAGGCGGTGAGCACGTTGCGCTTGTCGATTCCGACCTTGTCGGGCACCACGAAGACGCACCGGTAGCCTCGCTGCTGGGCGACGAGCGCGAGCCCGACGCCGGTGTTGCCGGATGTCGGCTCGACGATCGTTCCGCCCGGCTTCAACAGGCCGTCACGCTCGGCCGCATCGATGATCCGCGTCGCGATGCGGTCCTTCGACGAGCCCCCCGGATTCACATACTCGAGCTTGACCAGAATCGTCGCCGAGATGCCCTCGGTCACGTGGTTGAGCTTCACGAGCGGCGTGTTGCCGACGAGGTCGATCACAGAATTTGCGTACTTCACTGGGCCAGCCCCTAGTTCGCCGGATACGGAGGAATTGCGGGCTCGTAGCCCGCCCGGCGAGCCTACCAAGGCGCCCCGGCATGTTACGGGGGCAGCGACATCCGGCTCCCTCACACCCAGCACGTACCGGACTAAGGCATTCTTGTAGTGCAACGACCGCACCGACGACAGGACCACAGCCTTGCCCCCTCGCGATTCGACACCTCAGCCCATCCCGCCGGCCGCGCGCAAGGAGCTGACCGTCAAGCAACAGCGCGATGCCCGGCGGGCCGAGAAGGTTGCGGCGCTGAAGAAGAAGCAGGCCACCGAGAAGCGCAATCGCGCGATTGCGATCAGCCTCGGGAGCGTGGCGGCGGTCGCCGTGATCGGACTCGTCATCGGCGCGGTCGTCACCAACAGCACTCCCAGGGTCGAACCCGAGGACATCACGATCCAGGGTCTGCAGTCCTACCCGGAGATTGCCGGCCAGACCTTCGACCACGTGGCCGAGCCGGTCGAATATGAGCAGAGCCCCGCGGTCGGCGGCGAGCACGCAGGGGCGTGGCTCAACTGCGGCATCTACACCGAGCCGGTGCCGACCGAGAACGTCGTGCACTCCCTCGAGCACGGTGCCGTGTGGGTCTCCTACAACCCCGATGACATCGCGGGCGACGACCTGAAGGCGCTGCAGGATGCCGTGCCGGACACCTACTCCGTGCTCGCGCCGTACCCAGGGCTCCAGGCTCCCATTGTGGTGTCCGCGTGGAGCGAGCAGGTCGAGCTCGACGGTGTCGAGGACGAGCGGCTGCAACAGTTCGTCGAGAAGTTCTGGCAACGCGGCAGTGCCCCCGAGCTCGGTTCGGCCTGCACCGGCGCGATCGACGGGCCCGGCAAGATTTCGTGACCCTGCCAGGGTCGGATGACGCAGCCCGCGCCCGGCCTCGGCCGCGGCTGGTCGTCGCCGCCGGTCTCGCGGCGCTCCTGCTTCTGCTCGGCGGACTCGCGATCGGGCGGCTGACCGCGCCCAACACGCCGCTGCCCCCGTCGACGACTAGCGCCGAAGCGGGTTTCGCGCGGGACATGCAGACCCACCACCTGCAGGCGGTGGAGATGGCCATGACCATCCGATCGACCACCGAGGATCCCGACCTGCTCACGCTCTCCTACGACATCGCGACCTCGCAGGCGCAGCAGGCCGGCCAGATGTTCGGCTGGCTATCGGTCTGGGGCCTCCCCCCGGCCTCCCCGGAACCCGCGATGACGTGGATGACCCGGCCGGCCGTCGACGGGTCCACGCACGGGCACGACGGCGACGGCGACGGCGACACGGCGGCCCACGTTCCCGGGGAGCCGATGCCGGGCCTGGCGACGTCCGAGCAGCTCGCCGAGCTTCGCGCGGCGGACGGCGGGGCGGCAGACGAGCTCTTCCTCGCCCTCATGATCGCCCACCACGAGGGCGGCGTCGGAATGGCCGAGGCGCTGCTCGACCGCTCCGACAATCGAGTAGCCACCGGCCTCGCGCGCGGCATCGTCAACTCGCAGCAGGGCGAGATCGACTACATGCGGCAGCTCCTCGCCGCCTCCTAGCCGCCCCGCCCTCCCGCCCTCTCGCTCTCGCTTTCGCTCTCGCTTTCGCTTTCATCATTCAGGAGTGGAGGTTGCCGGGGAACGGCGGCGGGCCCGATTGGACGGCCGGCTGCTTCCATCATTCAGGACCTCCGGGCCACGACGGCCCACAGAATTCAGGAGCCTTCTACTCCAATCAATCAAGATCGCCGTGAAACCGGCGCTCCTCGACCGCTCCGCTCCTGAATCGCAACCCAAACTCCTGAATGCTGCAACCAGGTTTCAACCCCAACTCCTGAATTATGAAAGCGGATGCTGGGGCTGCGGTCAGGAGCCGGCCCGCACCTGCTCTCGGTACAGGCCCGCGTAGACGCCGCCCAAGGCCATGAGTTCGTCGTGGGTGCCGCGCTCGACGATGAGACCCGCATCCACCACGAAGATCACGTCGGCGGCCACAATCGTCGACAGCCGGTGGGCGATCGCGATCGTCGTCCGTCCCCGCGCGGCGGTGTCGAGCGCCGACTGCACGATCCGCTCCGAGATCGAGTCGAGCGCGCTCGTGGCCTCATCGAGGATGAGCACAGCCGGGTCCTTGAGCAGCACGCGGGCGATCGCGATGCGCTGCTTCTCGCCGCCGGACAGGCGGTAGCCGCGCTCGCCCACGACGGTGTCGTAGCCCGCGGGGAACGAGGCGACGGTCTCGTGGATGTTCGCGGCCCGGGCGGCCGCCTCGATCTCGCCCTGGCTCGCGTCCGGCTTGGCGTAGCGCAGGTTCTCGCCGATGGTCGCATGGAAGAGGTAGGTTTCCTGGCTGACGATGCCGATGTTCGCGACGAGCGAGTCCTGCTGGAGTTCGCCCACGTCGTCGCTGGCGAACAGGATGCGACCGGAGCTCACGGCATGGAAGCGGGGGATGAGGTACGACACCGTGGTCTTGCCCGCCCCCGACGGCCCGACGAACGCGGCGTACTGGCCCGGCTCGATCACGAACGAGACGCCCTTCAGAGTCGGCGGGGTCTCTGGCGCCGAGTCCGGGTACGCGAACACGACGTCGTCGAATTCGATCCGTCCGAGCTGGGAGTCGTTGACCGGCCGCGCGCCCTCCCTGTCGGTGATGGCGGGCGTCAGGTCGATGTACTCGAAGATGCGCGCGAAGAGCGCCTGCGAGGTCTGCAAGTCGAGGGCCACGCGCATGAGTCCGAGGAGAGGCCACATGAGCCGGGCCTGCACCGTCGTGAAGGCGACAATCGTTCCCGCGGTGATGGGCACGTCGCCGAGAATCAGGAAGGCCGAGACGAGGTAGACGATCGCCGGGATGATAGCGAGGAAGATCTGCACGGTCGCGAAGAACCACTGGCCGCTCATCTGCAGCCGCACCTGGAGTCCGACCTGGGTGTCGTTCTCGGCGCTGTACCGCCCGGTCTCCGCCTTCTGCTGGTTGAAACTCTTGGCAAGCAGGATGCCGGAGACCGACAGCGTCTCCTGGGTGATCGCGGTCATGTCACTGAGCGACTCCTGCGTCTTCGTCGCGATGCGGGCGCGCACCTGGCCGACGCGGCGCTGCGCGATCACGAGGATCGGCATGAGGATAACCGCCACCAGCGTGAGCTGCCACGAGAGCAGGAGCATGGAGATGAAGGCCGCGACAACGGTGACGGTGTTGCCCAAGACGCTCGACACGGTGTTCGTGAGCACCCCGGCGACGCCGCCGACATCGTTCTGCAGCCGGGACTGGATCGCCCCGGTCTTGGTTTTGGTGAAAAACGCGAGCTCCATTCGCTGGAGGTGCTCGAACAGGCGGATGCGCAGCGCCCCCATGACCTTGTTGCCCACCGTCGCGGTGAGCCAGGTCTGCCAGACCCCGAGTCCGGCGCTGACGATGAAGATCACGACCATCAGGCTCACGACCTCGGCCAGCAGCGGCACATCCGGTCCCTGCCCCGGCGGGAAGAGCCCCTGGTCGAAGGCCACCTTCGTCAGCAGCGGCGGAAGCACGGTGAGCCCCGCGCCGACCACCACGAGCACGATGGTGAAGATGAGGGCGCTCTTGTGCGGCGCAAACAGGTCCCCGATGCGACGGAGCAGGTCGGGAACGCTCGGGGCTCGCTCGTTCTCCTCGCGCTGGGCTGACGCGTCGCCGCCGCCCCTCATACGGCCGCCTCGGCCTGGGTGTATTCCGCTCACTGAATCACTTTACGTCGCGTCGGATGGGCGTTAACCGCCACCGCGGCCGCGGCACCCGTTGAGGCGACGCGGCCGCGGCCGTCGGTTGCTCGAGCGCTCGGACTACCCCTTCGTCGAGCCGGCCAGCAGCCCACGCACGAAATAGCGCTGAAGGCTGAAGAACACGATGAGCGGGATGATCAGCGAGATGAACGCCGCTGCGGGCAGGCGCTCCGCGTTGCGACCGAAGTTACCGACGAGCTCCGCGAGTCTCTGCGTGAGAGGTGCGACGTCGACGGTGCCTCCGGAGAACACGAGGGCGATCAGCAGGTCGTTCCAGACCCAGAGGAACTGGAAGATCCCGATGCTCGCGAGGGCGGGCATCGACAGCGGCAGAATGATCCGGAAGAAGATCTGGGTGTGGTTCGCGCCGTCGACCCGCGCTGCCTCGATGACCTCGCCGGGGATCTCCGCGATGAAGTTGTGCAGCAGGAAGATCGTCAGCGGAAGACCGAAGATCGTGTGCGCGATCCACACCGCCGGGAACGTCCCGCTGATCCCGAGCACCTGGGAGAAGATCTGCAACAGCGGGATGAGGGCCATCTGCAGTGGCACGATTTGCAGCGCGAAGATGAGCACGAAGATCGCTCCGCTGCCCTTGAACTTGATCCAGGCGAACCCGTACGCGGCCATCGTCGCAAGGGCGATCGGGAACAGAGTCGCGGGGATCGAGATGACGAGCGAGTTGATGAAGTACGAGCTCAGATTCGCGCTCGATGCCCCACTCGCGAGCAACACGTCGGCGTAGTTCTCGAGGCTGAAGCTCGGGTTCGAGAACACGGTCCACCAGCCGGTGGTCCGGATCTCATCGGCAGGACGGAATGACGAGACGAACAGTCCGAAGGTCGGGATGGTCCAGAGCGTCGCGATGATGATCGCGGCGATCGTGGCACCGCGAGACGTCAGCCGCTGCTTGACCCGGTCAGCCTTCGGAACTCTTTGCGCCCGCGGGACGTTCTTCTGGCCGAGCGGACGGTCCAACTTGTCTTCGGCTTCGTGGATGCTCATCGGATCTCCCTCTGCTTGCGCATCGACCGAACGTTGTAGATGACGATGGGCATCACCATGATGAACAGCACCACCGCGAGGGCGGAGCCCTGTCCGAACTCACCGCGGTTGAAGGCCTGGGTGTACATCTCATTGGCGATGACGCTCGTGTCGAACTGACCGCCGGTCATTGTCCGCACGATGTCGAAGACCTTCAGGGTCGCGATCGTGATGGTCGTGACGACGACGATCAGGGTGCCTCGGATCGCCGGGACGGTGACGTTGCGGAACTGCTGCCAGGCGTTAGCGCCGTCGAGCTTCGCGGCCTCGACGATCTCGACGGGCACGCCCTTGATGGCCGCCGAAAGCAGCACCATGGCGAATCCGGTCTGGATCCAGACCATGACGACGATCAGGAAGATCGTGTTCCACGGGCTATTGATGAGGAACTGCGCCGGCTCACCGCCGAACCACACGATGAGCTGGTTGAGGATGCCAATCTGCTCGAAGCCCTCGGCCCGATACTCGTACACGAAGCGCCAGATGATGCCGGCTCCGACGAACGAGATCGCCATCGGCATGAACACGAGGGACTTGAGAACCTTCTCCCCCGCCGACTTGTCGATGAACACCGCGTAGGCGAGTCCGACGATGGTCGACAGGATCGGCACGAGGGCCACCCAGACGAGGGTGTTGATCAGGGTCGTGATGATCGTCGGCTGGGTGAACATCCAGACGAAGTTCTGGATGCCGACGAAATCACCCCCGCGGTCGGTGAAGGCGAGCAGGGTGGTGCGGATGGCCGGGTAGATCAGGCCGACGGACAGGAGGGCCAGCGCCGGCATGACGAAGGCGAGCACCTGCACGACGTCGCGGCCGCGCTTGGGTGCACGGTCGGCGAGGAAGAGGATGAGACCGACGACGGCAGCGAAGGCGCCCAGTCCGACGATCATGAGACCGAATTTCTCGGTGATGTCGCCGAGGATTCCACCCCGGCTGAGGGGCAAGAGGCCCACGTTCGCGAGCACCTCGCTATGCACTATCGACGTCGACATGCAGGAACCTCCGTTGGTTTGTGATCACGGTATCCGAAACCTGGCCCACCGAGAAAGATCTCGATGGGCCAGGTTCGCCCTACTTCATCGGCGCAATTACGGATAGGTGCTGTCGATGAATGTCAGGACCTCGTCGGTGTTCTTCGTCCCGGAGACCCAGTCGACCATGCCGGTCCAGAACGAGCTCGTTCCGACTGCCGCTGGCATGAGGTCGGATCCGTCGAACGCGAAGGTGGTGTCCTCACCCTGCAGGATCTCGATCGACGCCTTGCCGAGTTCCGATCCGGCAAGCTCCGGGTCGAGTCCCTTGTTGGCGCTGATCACTCCGCCGAGTTCGACGCGGTTGTTCGCCCAGGTGTCGGACGACAGGTACGTCTGAACGGCTTGAACAGCCTCGGAGTCGCTGAATGC
>JAJAZI010000096.1 GCA_026785785.1 Microbacteriaceae bacterium | reverse complement strand
GGGTAGCGGGTCGCTTCGGGTGGCGCGCGCCGGCGGGCCTACGTCAGCGCATCGCCTGGCGCCCGCGCCGCCCGCACCTCGACGCACCGCACCAGGAAGCGGCGTTCGTCGAGCTTCTTGCGACGCATCCAGCTCGTCACCTCGTCGTTGCTCTTGCTCGCGTTGCACGACCCGCAGGCGGGCACGATGTTGTCGAGCGTGTAGCGCCCGCCCCGCGCGATCGGCTGCACGCAGTCCCGCTGCAGCGGTCGGTCGCTCGCACCGCAGTAGGCGCATCCGCCCCACAGCCGTCGCAACGTCGCCCACTGCCCCGGAGTCAGGTCGTGCTCGACCAGCGCCATGCGCCGCGTGCGGCGACGGGCGGCCTTGGCGGCGCGGCTGTTCGGATGGGGCACGGGATTCAGCGTAGGCGGATGCCGGGGCGGCGGAGTCCGCAGGCATGCACGGAAAGCACCGCACCCGTCGCGTCGCCGCCGAACGCCTCGCCCGGGTCAGCTCGGACAGCGCTGGAGGCCGTCACATTCGGGGATCGGTGCGGCCGACCTCATCATCGCGGCGGCCGGGCTCACCGGCGCATCGCTCATGACCTTGACCGTGCGGCATTTCCCGATGATCGACGGGCTGCGCGCCGCCTACTGGGTCGGGCGAAGAGCGCCGAGGAGCGCCCGCGTGCTGCTCACAGCGATTTGCGGCCAGCGAGACTCACGTCGAATGCCGCCTCAACCACACCCCACGGCAACCGCTCCTGCTCCAGCCGGGTGTTCGGCTCCGACAGCACGAGGTCGTACGCCTCCCGCTCGGATGCCGTCAGCAGCGGCAACTGCGCCGACTGCGGCTTCTCCTCCCTGGCCCACAGCGAGCGATGGGCGAGCAGGGTGCGTGCATCCATCAGCACCGAGTCGACCCGCGGGAGATGGTGCCGCAGCCGGTTCAGGATCGCGAAGCCGTGCGTGTCGAGGTCGCCCCAATAGCGAACGTGAGCGTGCTGCAGCCACGGCAGCTCACCGTAGACCTCGACCGCGTAGCCCTGCGCCGCCAGCACGACACATCCGGGGCGCTCTCCGAAGGAGTACGCGCTCTGCAGATTCTCCGAGATGATCACCTCGGTCGGCGCCCAGCCCAGTCGGGCAAGCTCGGCGGCCGGGGCGGCGAACTCCCCGAGCCCACCGACCTGCGCCCGCAGAGAATGGTCGAGCACGCGCACCAGCACCCGCGAGTGGAGCTGCCGCGTCTCGAGCGGTCGGTCGCCCGCCCCCGCGGCCCGCAGTGCAACGAGGAGTGGTCGGTTCTGATCGAACCACTTGCTATCGACCCCGGGGAAGGCGATCTGGCGCGGTAGCAGTTCGGACAGGTCCAGGTTGGCCGACCAGCGCAGGAAGCCGACGATGGGCGACCACGAGGGGGCGGGCACGTCCAGCAGGCGGCGGACGGCCGCCGCATCCGGTCTCGACATGTCGGGCCACTCGGCGACCAGCTCGCCCAGCCGGCCGAGCAGGGTGCGCCAGTGGGCAGTGGAGCCCACGAAGCCCGCTACGTCCGCGGGCTGCTCCAAGCTGAGGCGCAGCGGCACCGATTGCGTGCCGACGTACCGGAATCGCTTCGTCGCGAACTCCACCCGACCGTGCCCGGCGAAGTCGTGCCAGGCGGCAGACCATTCGCGCAGCTCGGCGACGCGGTCGAGCGCCTCGGCGCCGGGAGGCGGCTGGAGGTTGATCGTGAGCGGGATGCGGTCGGCCGGCTCGCCCCGCACGGTCGCCCACGCCCACCCGGCGAGGTTCCGGTCGAACACGCGCTTCGCCTCGACGCGCGCCTCAGCGATCGAGCGCATCGGCCCGCTGCTGCGACGGCGTCGCGGTGAGTTCGACCAGGTCGATCGGGAACGCGGAGGACTCCTTGCGATCACGAATGTGAATCACGGTCGCCCCGCCGATGAACGGGCTCAGGGTCTGGATGAGCTTCATCGGCGTCGCGAGCACCATCTGGAACCCGAACTGCTCGAAAATGCGCATCGACTTCTCGGTGAAGTCGGCGTCGGCCTTGTCGAACGCCTCATCGATGACCACGGTGCCGTAGTCGGGACGTTCACCGCCTCGCCCGCCGAGCTGGTACCGCAGCGCCGCCGCGAGGGCGAAGGTGACGAGCTTGACGCGCTGCCCGCCGCTGCGCCCAGCGCCGGAGGTGTGGATCTCGACCGTCTCGCCACCCTCGCCGATCTCGCGCGCCTCGAACTCCACGTGCCGACGCACGTCGAGCACCTGGTCGCGCCAGTGCCTGTGCTCCGGCTCGGGGCTGCCGAACCGGGTGACGAGGCGGCGCAGAATCTCGAACCGCTCGGTCGCGCGCGCCGGGTCGTTGACGAGCGACTCGTCGGTCGCCGCCGCGACATCCTTCTTGAAGTCGTTCACGAGCGCGAGCTGCCGCTCTTTCACGTCGATGCGCAGAATGGTGCCGTGCCCGTACTCGCTCAGTGCCAGCGACTCGTTGATCGGTGTGATCCGGTCGCGAATCTGACGTCGCTCCTGGTCGATCTGCCGGCGCAGCTGCCCAAGTGACATGGTCGAGAGGTCCTGCAGCATGTTCAGAAACTTCGTCTCGAACTGCGGCAGCCCGTCGTGCTCGATGCGTTCGAGAATGCGCAGGTACTCCCCGGTCGCCTCGACATCGGTGTCGACGTCGGCGGCCTCGGCCGTCCACTCCGCCTTGAACTCGGTGAACAGCTGCGTCAGCCTCTCCCGAATGGAGCGGATGCTGCGCTCCACCACGGTTGCCTCGCTCGAGATCTCCTTCTGCACGTCCGCGCGCAGATCGCCGAGCCTGTCCAGGGTCAGGCTGCGCGACCGCGCGGCGAACCGGGACTCGAGCCGGGCCAGAGCCGTCGCCTCCGCAGGCTGGAGCTGGGCGCGAGTCGCCTGCCGCTCGTCGAGGCCGCGCGCGAGCCGCTCGAGCTCGGTGGATGCCGCGTGAACTCGCGCGCCCGCCGCCCGCAGTGTCTGCTCGAGGGCCGTCGACTCCGCCCTCTGCGATGCAATCTGCTCATCCAGCCGGGCCAAATCGCGGTGAGTGGAGGCGAACTCCGCGATCAGCTGGTCCAGGCCGTGCAGGCGCTGCGCGGCGCTCGCGGTGTCGATGTCGTCCCACGGGGTCTCGACGATGCGGTGGCAGGCGTCGAGCCGCGCCTGGGCGGCGGTGCGCCGGCCGAGAACGGCGGTCACCTGCTTCTCGGCCGTATCGAGCTCGGTCTGCAGCCGCTGGGCGTCGGCGGCGAACAGCTGCTGCTTGGCGGCGTTGTCGAAGCCGAGCACCCACTGCCTCCGGTCGTCGATCCGCGAACGATCGTTCTTCTCGTGCCGGGAGCTGCCGTGGCGCACCTGGCCGTTGCGGGTCAGCCCCTTGTCGGCGCGCTGGAATTCGGCGAGGCTCTCCGTGCAGGCGTAGTCGAAGCGTTGGCTCAACTCGGCGTGCAACCACTCGGCGGCTGTCGAGTCGGCGACGTCGATGCGGTGCACCACCGAGTCTGGTCCGATCGCCCGCGGCTTCTGGGTCACCTCGCGTGGCACCCGGTAGTAGAGCAGCTTGCGGCCGAGGTGGGTGCTGTCGATGTAGGCGGATGCCGCGGCGTACACCGACTCTGGAATGAGCACCGACCGCGCGAACCCGCCGAGCAGCCGCTCGATCGCACCGCGCCACTCGGCGTGCTCCTCGGGAACGTCGAGCAGCTCGGCGACGAACGGCAACCGCTTCGGGTCGACGCGCGCGGCGGCGGCGAGCTCGTCGCGCAGCCGCAGGTCGTCGCCGTTGATGTTCGACCGGCTCATGGCGAGTGTCGCCATCTCGGCCCGCACCGAATCGAGCTTGCGCCGTGCGTTCTCGGCGCCAGCGAAGGCGTCGTACTGTTCCCGGTCCACATCGGCCCCGCCGGCCGCGAGCGCGTCGATCTCGGTCCGCGCCTGATTCACGAGTTCGGCGTGGTCGCCCTGGGTCGACGGCGTCGCGGCGCCGAGCACGGTTAGGTGAGAGCGCAGCGCACTCTGGCGGCGGGTGCGCGACGACAGTTCACCGGCGGCCTGATCGCGCTCCGAGCGGATGCCGTCGAGCCGGCCGCCGCCAGCCGTGAGGTGTTGTTCGCGCAGCACGTCGATGCGGTCGTTGATGAGTGAGAGGTCCGCCTCGAGGGTCGTCTGCTCTGCCGCGGCATCCGTCCGGTCCCGCTGGGCGCGAGCGATCTCGTCGTGGTGGAGCGCGATGGCCCGTTCGGTCACGTACCAGTCGGTGGCCTCGATCTCGGCCTCGAGGTCGGCCGCGCGCACCGAGAGCAAGCCGAGCTCGGCGTCGAGCCCGCGCACCGGTTCGAGGTGGGCGACCTGCTTGCGGGCGGTCTGCACCGCCTCGTGCGCCGCGGAGAGCTCGTCGAACTGCTCGACCATGCGGCTGGCGATGGCGAAGGTCTCGGGCTCGTCGAGCATGAAGTCGCGCAGCAGCGAGTCGAGGCTCGTGAGTCCCTTGGTGGCCTGGGTCTTGTGCAGCAGGCGAAGGGCGCGCTCGCCGCCGATGCCGAGCCGCCGGGCGAACTTCTCCTGGAATGCGGGGTACTGGTCGCCCGCGTACCAGGGCGACAGAAGCGCCTTCACCGTGCGCAGGCTGAGTCCGTCGGCGAGCACCGGCTCAAGCTCCTTCAGGTCGAACCGGCGATCGGCGATGAGGTTGACGCTCTTCACCCCGCCCGGGTCGGTGACTCCGCGGGCCGCCCAGAACACGCGCACGAGGGTCGTCTCCACGCCCTTGCCGTCGGAGTAGTCCAGGGCGATGGCCGACCACGTGGTTCCCGGGCGCAGCTGCTGGGTCGCGACCTCGCCGGTGATCTCGTCGGCGTTGATCGACCAGGATCCGCGCAGATAGCTGAGCACGGTGCGGTCGCGCACGCGCTGCCCGGCGTCGCCTGCGGCGGCGTTGAGGTTCAAGTCTTTCGGGCGCACGAGCACGACGGAGATCGCGTCGAGGATGGTGGACTTGCCTGATCCGGATGCCCCGGTGATCAGGAAGCCCTTCTCGGCGACGTCGATACGGTGGTGGTTGGCGAACGTGCCCCAGTTGACGAGCTGGATTCCGGTGAGGCGGTGCTGGCCGCGGCTGCTCCGCAGGGCGCCGTCGAGGTCGTCGAAGAGGGTGTCGTCGTTCATGCGTCGTCCTCCCCGGATGGCGTGTCGGTGTCGTTGTCCCGCGTCTCGCCAGCCCCGCGCTCGTCGGAGGCATCGTCGAAGCCGTCGAGCCGCGCATCCGTCGCATCCGTTCCCCGCAGCGCCTCGTAGGCGGCGGTCAGCGCGGCGATCTGCTCGGCGGGGAACAGGATGCGCAGCACCGGCGAGACCTCGAAGCGGCCCTCGGTTGAGGTGTTCGCGAGCACACCGGCATCGATCATCTTGCGCACCGCGCCGTTGATGCGCTTGAGGTGGGCGGACTCGTCGGTCGTTCCCTCGCGGCGGTACGGGGTGAGCTGCGCGACGATGTCGTCGTATCCGACGATCGCGCGCTGTCCGGTGCCCGCCACGGCGGAGAGCTGCCCGCGCAGAAAGAGCACGAGGGCGCTGTCGATCATGGTGAGCGGAACCTGGCGCAGAACACTAGGGATCACGGCATCCGATTCGCTGGCCTGCTGGGTGAAGGCGATGCGCTCGACCTCATCGATCACGAGCAGCAGGAAGATCTCGCTCAGGTAGCGCCGCACCGCGACCTCCGAGCGGCGCAGCGCCGCCCAGCGCGCGGGCTCCCGGCTGCCGTCGAGAAACGGTCCGCGCAGCAGCTTCACGAGGGCGAGGCGGGTGTCGAGGTCGAGGGTTCCGGTGTCTCCGACGAAGAGAGTGGCGGATGCAGTGGACTCGTCGTCGCTGGGCGCGGCGGCAGTCTGCGCGGTGGTGGCGTGCGCGGTCGCGCGGGCCGGGGTCATGAATGCTCCTCGCTCGATTGTGTGAAGAGAATGGTGGGCACGCGGGCGGCGAGCCCCGCATCGCCCCAGGCCACGAGATCGCGCTCGTTCTCGACGAGCACGGCGCGGCCGTCGACGGTGCGCTCGAGCGCGATCGACAGCAGCCCGATGAGACTACCGAGTCCCTGCGTCGCCGGATACCGGTCGAGCACATCGCTGATGCTCGCGACCGGCAGATCGTCGAGGGTCGCGTCGACGTTGCGGCGCAGCTCGTACAGGTTGATGTCGCTCTCGTTGATGAGCGCGCGCACCCGATCGAGGTCCAGCTCGACCGGGGCGTTGTCGACGAGGCCGGGCGGACGCTCGGTATCGGGCGCGGTCATCGTGAGCTGGCTCACCGACCCCAGTTGGGCCTTGCTCAGGCTGAGTGTGAACCCGGTCGGACGGATGAGACTGCCCTCGCCGCTCAGCTCGCCGAATGAGCGCTGGGCCTGCTTGAGCAGTCGGCTGACCCGGCGCTCCTCCACGTATTCGCGCTGCTGCACGAAGGTGCGCAAACTCCGGGCGAGGGAGGCGTAGACCTCGTGCACCTCGCCGCCGCGAGAGGTGAGGCGCTCGACCAGGGTGCGCAGCGCGATGCGCTCCGCCGGCGTGAGCGAGCCGAGGGCGTCGCGGGTGAGCACTTCGTCGATCGAGCGGTCGAGCCCGGCGCTGCGCTCGGGGTTGATGAGCAGGGCGTAGAACGCGCCGAAGCTGCGGCCCGCCTCGTTGTCCTGCAACACGTCGACGCCGCGGAACAGCGCATCGAGCACCTCGCCGCGCGCCCCGTCGCTCTCGATGATGTCGCGCCGGAACTGCACGTTGAGCGACTCGACATCGCGTCGTACCCTGGCAAAGTCGGCGGGCAGCTGCTCGGCGAGCAGCAGGATGTCCCGGATGCGCTCGAGCGCGGCATCCGGGGCAACGACGTCGATGCGGCCCTCGCGGATGTTCCCGATCCGCTGGTCGAGCCGCTCGCGTTCGCGGGTGAGGGATTCGAGGCGGGAGGCCACGTCGGTGTCGGTGTCGGTCGCGAGCTGCTCGAGCTGGCCCATCACCGTCGTGAGGCGGCTCTCGGTGACCGAGCGCGGCGGGGAGACGATCTCGCTCGCGATGCGCAGCCCGGCCAGGGCGTCGGCAGAGAGCTCGTAGGTCTCTGCCGCGCTCGATCCGGCGCTTGCGGCACCCGTGCGGCGTTCGAGATAGCCGGCGTCGAGCCAGTCCGCCACATAGCGCTGGGGCGACTGCGGCAGCTCGTGC
>JAJAZI010000095.1 GCA_026785785.1 Microbacteriaceae bacterium | reverse complement strand
TCTGGAACGAAGACGTGCGCCTCATGCGCGAGGCCGGCGTCACGCTCGTCGCGATCAACGTCTTCGGCTGGGCGGCACTCGAGCCGCGCCGCGGCGAGTTCGACTTCTCCGGCCTTGATGCGATCGTCGACCTGCTGCACGAGAACGGTATCGGCATCAACCTCGGCACCGGAACCTCCTCCCCTCCCCCGTGGCTCACGCGCCTGCATCCGGAGATCCTCCCGATGGCCGCCGACGGCACCCGCCGCTGGCCTGGCGGTCGCCAGGCCTGGTGCCCGAGTTCGCCCGTCTTCCGCGAGCACGCGCTCGCGCTCGTGACCGAGGTGGCGACGCGGTACGGCAGCCACCCCGCCGTTCGCCTCTGGCACGTCTCGAACGAACTCGGCTGCCACAACGCCCTGTGCTACTGCGACGTCTCGGCCGAGTCGTTCCGCGGCTGGCTCGAGCGCCGCTACGGATCGATCGAGGCTCTCAACGAGGCGTGGGGAACGGCGTTCTGGAGCCAGCGCTACTCGGAGTGGGCCGACGTGCTCCCGCCGCGAGCGACCCTCTCCGCGGCCAACCCCACCCAGGCGCAGGACTTCTCCCGGTTCAGCTCCGACGAGCTGCTCTCCTATTACCTCGCCGAGGCGGGCGTGCTCCGCGAGCTGAGCCACGTTCCGGTCACCACGAACTTCATGATCACCGCCCACATCCGCACCCAGGACTACTGGAGCTGGGCGCCCCACGTCGACGTCGTCGCCAACGACCACTACCTCGACCACCGCCTCGACGACCCGCACCAGGAGCTCGCCTTCGCCGCGGACCTCACGCGGGGCCTTGCGGGCGGCGGCCCGTGGGTGCTGATGGAGCAGGCGACCGGGTCGGTCAACTGGCAGCCGCGCAACATCGCCAAGGGTCCCGGCGAGATGGTGCGCAACTCGCTCTCCCACCTTGCGCGCGGCGCCGACGGCATCTGCTTCTTCCAGTGGCGCGCCTCGGCCTCGGGCAGCGAGAAGTTCCACTCCGGCATGCTGCCCCACGCGGGCACCGACACCGGCATCTGGCGCGATGTGCTCGAACTCGGCCGCGTGCTCGGCGCGCTCGGCGAGGTCGCCGGTTCCCGGGTCGTCGCGGATGCCGCCATCGTCTTCAGCTGGGACGCCTGGTGGGCCGTCGACTTCGAGTCGCGCCCCTCCGGCGACCTGCGCTACCTCGACCAGGTGCACCGCGCCTATCGCGAGCTGTGGGACGCCGGCATCACCGTCGATATCGTGGCGCCGGGCGCGGGCCTGTCGGCCTACCGGTTCGTCGTCGTTCCGTGCCTGTATCTCGTGACGGAGGATGCCGCGCGCGGCATCCGGGACTACGTCGCCGGCGGCGGACACGCCCTCGTGACCTTCTTCAGCGGCATCGTCGACGAGAACGACCAGATCCTGCTCGGCGGATACCCCGGTGCGTTCAAGGAGATGCTCGGTGTCGTCACCGAGGAGTTCTTCCCGCTCGGACACGGTGACGCCGTCGCCCTCGACGATGGCTCGACCGCAACGGTGTGGACCGAGTGGATGCACGCGCGAGGCGCCGAGGTCATCGCCTCCTATTCCAACGGCACCCTCGCCGGCGTGCCCGCGATCACCAGGAACCAGCACGGCGATGGCGTCGCCTGGTACCTCGGCACGGCGCTCGAGACCGGGGCGCTCGGGTGCCTGCTCGTGCGGGCGAGCAGCGAGGCCGGCGTGAGGCCGACCCGTCTGGCCGGTGCCCCCGGCGTCGAGGTGGTCCGCAGGACCTCCCCCGAGAACGACTATCTCTTCGTCATGAATCACACCGACGAGCCCATCAGCCACCCCGCCACGGGTACCGAACTCACCCGCGGCGGCCAGATCGACCACACCGTCGACGTTCCGGCGGGAGGGGTGCGGGTCATCCGCACCCCACTGCAGTCCGCCAGCACCATTGAGATCCCCGCAGCATAAGGAGCCACCATGACAACGACGTCGACAGCCACCTCGCTGCCAACGGCGAGCCCCGGCAAGCCCAAGCGCAAGGGCCTGAGCCAGCGCCGCGCCATCCTCACCTTCGTCGGGCCGTTCGTCGTGCTGTTCGCGCTCTTCTACATCGTGCCGATTGCCTACGCGATCTACCAGTCATTCCTCACGGTGGAACGCGACGGCACCTTCGGACCCGCCACCCAGGTCTTCGGCGGGCTGACCCAGTACGTTTCCGTCTTCCAGAACGACGAGTTCTGGGCATCGGTCGTGCGGGTGCTCCTGTTCGGCGCCGTGCAGGTGCCGATCATGCTGGGCCTTGCGCTCCTGTTCGCACTGCTGCTCGACTCGCCGCTGCTCAAGGGCAAGAAGTTCTTCCGGCTCGCATTCTTTGCCCCCTACGCCGTGCCCGGCGTCATCGCGGCGATCATGTGGGGCTTCCTCTACTCCCCGAGCCTGTCGCCGTTCGCGCCGGTCACCCAGAACGTCAGCTTCCTGTCCGCCGACCTCATCCTCTGGTCGATCGCGAACATCGTCACCTGGGTCTATGTCGGCTACAACATGCTGATCATCTACTCGGCGCTGCTGGCTATCCCGACCGAGATCTACGAGGCGGCGAAGCTCGACGGCGCCAATAACTGGCAGGTTGCGTGGAAGATCAAGATCCCGCTCGTGACGCCCGCCATCATCCTCACCGCGGTGTTCTCGATCATCGGCACGCTGCAGCTGCTCGCCGAGCCCCAGACGCTGCGCAGCTTCAGCACCGCGATCAACAGCACTTTCACCCCGAACCTGGCCGTGTACACCAC
>JAJAZI010000094.1 GCA_026785785.1 Microbacteriaceae bacterium | reverse complement strand
GAAGAGGATCTCCGGCACGCCGACTCCGAGCGATCCCTTGGCCTGCGCGAGCGCCGTCAGCCGGTCGGTTGCGAAGCGCACGGTTCGCGAGGCGAGGTGGGCGGTGACTGTCGAGGTGCGCAGCAGGGCCGTGTAGGACTCGAGCACATAGCGCTCGACGGTCTCAGCCCCAAACACGCCGGCGAACTTCGCCGTGAGCTCTCCCGCGAGCCTCTTCAGGTAATCCTCCGGGTAGCTCAGCCCGGGCAGTCCGCGCCTGATCCCGATTCCGGCATCCGTCATGGTCGGACTGTCGCCGGGACGAGCTCGTCGAGCAGCTGCACGATGCGCGCCTTGATGTCGTCGCGGATCGGGCGCACGGCCTCGATGCCCTGACCCGCCGGGTCCGCCAGCTCCCAGTCCTCATAGCGCTTTCCGGGGAAAATCGGGCAGGTGTCGCCGCAGCCCATCGTAATGACGACGTCGGACTCCTTGACCGCCTCGCTAGTGAGTATCTTCGGCACATTGCCGGTGATGTCGATGCCTTCCTCGGCCATCGCCTCGACCGCCGTCGGGTTGATCTGGTCCTTGGGCTCCGAGCCCGCCGAGAGCACCTCGACGGCGCCGCCGGAGAGGTGCTTCAGGTAGCCGGCGGCCATCTGCGAGCGCCCGGCGTTGTGCACGCAGACGAACAGGACAGTGGGCTTGTCGGACATGGTGACTCCTCGGCTCGATGTATTAATAAGCATAGATGGTTGTCTATGTAACGTGGGGAATCGACGGGAGAGTTCAGCGGACGGTCACCTGCCGGGAGGGAGGTCGATCTGCTCGAGCAGTTCGCGGACGAGCCGGTCGACGTTGTCGCGCACCGCACGCACTCCATTGAGCGACAGCCCGGATGGATCCTCCAGTTCCCAATCGAGGTAACGGCGCCCGTCGTACACGGGGCAGGCGTCGCCGCAGCCCATCGTGACGACGTAGTCGGCGGCGCGCACGACCTCGTCAGTGAGTGGCTTGGGGAACTCCCCCGCGAGCGGCACGCCGATCTCGTCGAGCGCTGCGACGACCCGCGGACTCACTGCTTCGGCCGGCGCGGAACCCGCCGTCCGCACGCGCACCCGATCGCCCGCGAGCGAGCGCAGGATCGCGGCGGCCAGCTGCGATCGGCCCGCATTCTGCACGCAGACGAAAAGCACCTCGGGCGCCTCGTGCGGGAGCAGGCCCTCCGCCCTCGCGAGGGCGCGAAGTCGGTCGGCGGCAAACCGTCCGGTGAGAGAGGGCAGGTAGCGGGTAATCCGCGCCCCACGGGCCAGCAGCTCGTAACTCTCGCGCACGTAGCGGTCCACCGTCTCGGCCGAGAAGATGCCGCGGAACTGGAGTGCGAGATCGCTCGCGATGCGCTCGAGCACTCGAGGGGCGGTCGGCGCCGACGACACCGGGTTCAGCAGCTCGGACACCTCGTCCACCCGGTCGGGCGAGACGGAATACCAGACGAGTCGGCCATCCTGGCTCCGCTCGAGCAGCCCCTCCTCGGCCATGACCCGCACGTGATGACTAACGGTCGGCTGGCTGAGCCGCAGTTCGGCGGCGAGCTGGCCCACGGGCGCGCGCCCATCGGTGCGGTCGAGGATGAGGCTCAGCAGCTGGATTCGGGTCGGGTCGGCCATCGCCTTGAGGGTTCGAGCGATCTGCTCGGCGGCGTCCCGGTCGAGCGAGGCGGGCGAATCGCCGAGGCTGGGCATGGCGGCGAGTCTATGCGACCCGCGGAATCACTCGCGGGGCCGTCCCCCGCGGCCACGCGGTGCCGGTCAGGCGCAGCATCCGCCGCCCGGGCCTCCGGCATCGCCCGTCGAGCACACGCCCGTCGCGGGAAGCACCAGCTGCACCGTACTGGCCGCGACCACATCGCCGGCGAGCCAGGCCACGATCGACCGCACCTGCTCATAGCCGGTGCTGAGCAGGAAGGTCGGCGCGCGCCCGTAGCTCTTCATGCCGGCGATGAAGAAGTTCGGTTCCGGATGCCGCAACTCGGCGAACCCGTGTGGCTCGACGGTGCCGCAACTGTGCAGGTTCGGGTCGATCATGGGGGCGAGCCGTCGGGGAGCCTCGACGATGTCGTCGAGCTCGAGGCGGATTTCGCGCAGCATCGATAGGTCGGGGCGAAAGCCGGTCGCACCCACGATGTTGTCAGTCGCGATCTCGAACGGCTCGCCGCGGCGGGTGCCGACGATCACGACGCCGTCCTTCAGCCCAGCCCTGGGTCCCGCTCCCACTCCCGCCGCGACTGCGCTCGGCCGCAGGCGCGCGATCTCGAAGTGGTCCACGAGCGCGATCTCGCCATCGGCGACGAGCACGGCGACCCGCGCGCCGATCGAGGCGCGGGCCTGAAGCTCGTCATCGGGCGACGCGGAGACTCGTGCGGCACCGGAATTGCGGACGACCCAACTGACACGCGTACCCGGCTCCTCTCGAGCCAGTTGCGCGAGGGCGATGAGGGTGTTGGCGGCGGAGTGCCCGGCGCCGACG
>JAJAZI010000093.1 GCA_026785785.1 Microbacteriaceae bacterium | reverse complement strand
GCGCTCCGGCGTGATGATCGTGTCGTCGCTGACGAAGTAGAAGACCGCGTCGATGAGATCGGGGTCGATGCCGCGCCACTTCGCGTAGGCCAGCCGGTAGAGCGCGAGCTGCAGCTGCTTCTGCTCGAGGTCCGCGGCATCCTTCGGCGCCTTGCCGGTCTTCCAGTCGACGACCTGGTACCGCTCGCCATCGAAGTACACGGCGTCGATCTTGCAGATGATGACCTGGCCGTCGAGGGGAAGGTGAATTTCCCGCTCGACGTCCACCGCCGCTAGGCCCGCCCAGGGCGACCGCTCGAAAGTGCGCTTGAGCCGGTCGAGCTCCTCAAGCTCGACCGGGGCGTCGTCGTCGTCGATCTCTCGCGCGAGTGCGTCGATCACGTCGGTGGCTCCGCCGACGCCGTAGCGCTGCTCAACCCACTCGTGGAACAGGGTGCCG
The DNA here is from genome assembly GCA_026785785.1 of Microbacteriaceae bacterium. Classification (GTDB taxonomy): domain Bacteria; phylum Actinomycetota; class Actinomycetes; order Actinomycetales; family Microbacteriaceae; genus Marisediminicola. The sequence goes on along the minus strand of JAJAZI010000093.1, from coordinate 6,836 downwards.
AGTCGGGTGGCCCGGTACGGGCGCTCGGGCATCGGCCGGCGCAGGCTCGCCGCGACTGCGGCCGGGTCGGTGACGAAGTCCTTGAACCGGGATGCGGAGACCCGGCTGGGCACGTCGACGACGGCCCCCTCACGCAGGCGGCGGCGCCGCTCCTCGAGTAGCAGATCGAGGTCACGCGCCCAGCGGCCCTCGTCGCCGGGAGCCGCGGCCCGCACCGCACCGGCGGCCCGCTCGACCCGCACACGACGGTCGCCGAGCGGGTCGAGTGGCCAGGTGAGGGTGTCGACGACGTCGCCGGCAGGGTTTTTCTCCTCGTCTGGAGCCTCGGGGAGCGGCCCGATCACCCCTGACTCGGCGAGCGGCAGCAGGAACTGGCTCGGCGTTCGCGGCTTGGTCTGGCTCGCCCAGAACGACCCGGTGAGCAGCAATGCGTGCCGGGCGCGGGTAACGGCGACGTAGGCGAGTCGGCGTTCCTCGAGTTCGTGCCTCGCGCGAACCTGCTCCGAGAACAGCTTCTGCGCGGCCACGAGCTCCTTGCGAGTCTCGGCGCTCTGCCAGTCGAAGACCGGCAGCTCGGCCGCGTCGCCGCGGAACTCGTAGGGCAGCGTGCCATAGGCCAGCCAGCCGGTGTAGCCGTCTCCCGGGGTGCCCGGCAGCTCACCGGACACCATCCGCGGCACCACCACGATGTCATGCTCGAGCCCCTTCGCCCCGTGGATCGTCATCAGCTGCACTGTGCCCGGTTCCGGCTCCTCCGGCCGCGGGGCGAGGCCATCGCGCCACTCGGCCTCGCGCAGCCAGCCGAGGAATCCGCTGAGCGAGGCGGACTCGTCGACCGCGAGGTAGCCGGACAGCGCGTCGAAGAACGCGTCCATGTTGGCCCCGCCGAGCGAATGGGTCTCGTTCGCGATCACCTCGATGTCGAGGCGGAGCTCCTGCTCGACGAAGGTGACGAAGTCGAGCAGGTCGAGCCCGGACCGGGCGCGCAGCCGGGCGAAGGTCTGCCCGGCGGAGCGCAGTCGCGTAAGCCCCAGCTCGCTGAACGCGCCGAGCGCGCCGTGGCCGGGTCTGGCGGTGGCGACGAAGTCGAGCGCGTCGACGATCGACCCGCCCTCGCCGTCGGCGACCGAGTTGCGCAGCAGGGTGCGCAGGTCGTCGTCCAGCGGCTTCTGGGCGTAGTCGCGGCCCGCGAGCCAGGCGGCGACCCGCCCGAGCGCTTTGAGGTCGCGCACCCCGACCCGCCAGTGCGCCCCGGCGAGCAGGCGCACGAGTTCGGAGCCCGCCGACGGGTCGCCGACGACCGTGAGGGCGCAGACGAGGTCGGCGATTTCCGGCTCGGCCAGCAGCCCGCCGACGCCGAGCACGTGGAACGGCACCCCGTGTCGGCGCAGCGCGTCGATGAATACACCCTGTGTCTTGCGGGCCCGGAACAGCATCGAGGCGCTCGGTGGGGAATCGGCGGCCGGCTTGTCCTTCGCCCAGGTGCCCGGCGCCGTAGCGAACTGGTAGCGCAGCCAGCGGGCAGCCGCGTCGGCCTCCTCGGCGAGCGTCTGCTCGAACATCACCTCGACCCTGACGTCGGATGCCGCGGGGGAGGCCTCGAGGCGCTCCACCCGAACCGCGCTCTCCCCCGCGAGCGGCTCGACGATGGCGTTCGCGACTGCGAGGATGTCGTGGCCGTTGCGCCAACTCGTCGAGAGGGCGAACTGCTGCACGCCGCTGGCATCCGCCGCGCCGAACTGCCGCCCGAAGCCCTCGAGGTTCGCGGCACTCGCGCCGCGCCAGCCGTAGATCGACTGGTTCGGGTCGCCGACGGCCATCACGGCGTGGTCGGCGAAGAGCTCGGCGAGCAGCCAGGTCTGCACGACGGAGGTGTCCTGGTATTCGTCGAGCAGCACGATGCGGTAACGGTCGCGGAAGTCGGCAACGACCGTGGGCACGCCGCGCACGATCTCGAGCGCGAGCGCCACCTGGTCGGAGTACTCCACGAAGCCGCGCGCCCTCTTGGTCGCGGCGAACTCGGCGGCAAGCTCGACGAGAACCGGCAGGGCGCCGACCTTCGCCGCGAGCTTGTCGACCTCGGCGTAGGCGCCCGTGCCGCCGAGCGGCAGGTCGGCGACCGCCGCGAAGCGCTCGGCCATCGCGACGACGTCGGCAGCGTCGACCACGTTCTCGCTGATCGCCCGGCTGAGGGTGAGCATGTCTTTGGTGAGGGTGTCGACCGAGCGGCCGAGGCCGGCGAGCCGCTCGTCGCCGCTCGCGACGACGATGCGCCGGGCGAGCTGCCAGGCCGATGCCTCGCCCAGCACGGCGCCGTCGCTCTCCCGCCCGAGCAGAATCGCGTTGTCGCGGAAGATCGTATTGGCGAACGAGTTGTAGGTGGCGACCAGCGGCGGGTCGAACGCGTCGTAGTCGCCCGCGACGAGACCTTTCTCGGCGAGCTGGGCGATGCGCTCGCGGATGCGGGTGGCGAGCTCGCCGGCCGCCTTGCGGGTGAATGTGAGGCCGAGAACCTGCCCGGCGGTCGCGTGGCCGTTGGCCAAGAGCCACAGCACCCGGTTGGCCATCGTCTCGGTCTTACCGCTGCCCGCCCCCGCGATGACGAGCGCCGGTGCGAGTTCGGCCTCGATGACGGCGCGCTGCTGCTCGGTCGGCCGCGGCTGCCGGAGCGCGTCGGCGATGTCGTAGGCGCTCACCTGCCGCCGCCCCGCGCCCTGCTGGGTGCCGCCCTGCTGGTTGCCATCAGTCACTGGATACCGCCTTCACCCGGTGGAGCTTCGCCGCGGAATCGACCGAGGCGCCCCAGCCGGTCAGGTCCACCGCTCCCCTGAACTCGGCCGCGGCCATCAGCGTCGCCGCCTGGCTGATCCGTCGACGGAATCCGTCGAGCGCCTCGGCGTTGAGCTGCGCCTGCTCGGCGACCCGGTAGCTTTTGCCCCGCACCCCTTCCTTGACGAACAGCAGCTTCGCTCCCCCGCCGCTGTGGGCGCCGAGCGCGTCAAGAAACTCGTCGAGCTTGCCATCGGCGTAGGCGAGTTGGTAGGCGCCCAGCTGCGGATGCTCGTCGATCTCGTTCTGCCTCGTGATCGCCCGACCGGTCTTGAGGTCGACGATTACGACTGATCCGTCGGCCGCACGCTCGACCCGGTCGATCGAGCCGTTCACGGTGGCCCGCCCGATCTCGAGCTGGAATCGTCCCTCGGCGGCGACCAGCGCTTTGCCGTCGCGGTCGAAGTCGGCGAGGTAGTCGGCTACGCCCGCGGCGAGGCGGCGGGCCGCGACCTTCTGGTGCTCGGACATCCACGGGGATTCGAACAGCAGCTCACCCCAGCGGCCCTCGATCGCCCGGAACAGGGAGTCGACGCTCGCGTCGGTCGCGGTCTCCATCGCCCAGTGGATGATCGTGCCGAGAGCCATCGCGCTGCTGGCCTGGGTGCCGGCGACCGAGCCGATGAACCAGTCGAGCGGGGAGTCCTCGAACGAGCCGAGCGCCGACGGGGAGACCGGAATGCTCTCGTCGTCGAGGTAGAGCAACTCGGTGGTCGACGGCGGCAGAAGCCCGAGCCACTCGTCGGGACTGGCGCCGGGCACCCCCTCGATCGCGAGGTGGGCGAGTGCGGATGCCGCGGCGGCGCGCTCGGGCTGTGCCCGGTTCGGCTGCACGAGCTCGCGGCGCAGCCGACCGGTGAAGCCGCGTAGCGACAACGGCGGCATCGCGGAGGTGTCGGTCACGGGAACGTCGGGCGGGAGGAAGCTGAAGAAGACGCTCGGCGCCTCGTCGTCGCTCGCCACCGCGGCAACCACAACCTGGCGGCGGGCGCGGGACACGGCAAGCGCGAACATCCGCAGCTCATCGTGCAGCACGAGCCGGCGCGCGTCGATGGGGGTGTCGGCCTGGCCGGTGACGGCCTCGACGAGCTGCTGGGCGCCGAGCAGCGAGCCGCGCAGCCGCAGGTTCGGCCAGATTCCCTCCTGCACGCCGGCAACCACGACGACGTCGAACTCGAGGCCGACCACGCCGGACGCGGTCGTGACGAGCACCGCGTCGCCGGAGGACTGCGGCGAGAGCGTGTCTTCGGGCACCTCCGCGTCGAGCACCGAGTCGAGGAAGACGCTCGCGGGGGCGCCGGGCTGGCGTTCGACGAAGCGCTTGGCCGCGGTAAACAGGGCAACGATGCCGTCGAGGTTGCGGTTGGCTTCGGCCGCAGTGATTCCGGCGCCCAGTGCCTGAGCGAGCCACGGCGCGGACAGTGCACTGCGCTCCCAGGCGTGCCAGAGCAGCTCCTCGACGGTGCCGCCGCCCGCCGCGAGCTCGCCGACGGAGGCGAGGGTCTGGGCGAGCCGGTCGGCGTTTCGGGCGACGCGGTGGTCGATGGTCGTGAAGCGGCCGGGCGCGGCGAGTCCCTCGACGAGCAGCACGTCGCTCTGGCGGGTGCCGCCGCCGGCAAGCTCCTCGGCGCGCAACGCGAGGCGCAGCCGGCGCAGGCCGAGCCGGTCGAGCCCGCCGAACGGGCTGAGCAGCAGGTCGACGGCGAGGTCGGGCGTCATCGCCGTTCTGCCCATCCCGATGTCGACGACGGCGAGCAGGCCCCTCGCCGATTGGTCCTCGCGCAGGGGCCGCCCGCCGACCGCGGTGCGGGTCGGCACGTCGGCTAGGGCCAGCGCCCTGGCCACGACGGGCACCTGCGCGCCGCTGCGCACCACAACGGCCATCGAGTTCAGTCCGATGCCGTCGATGAGGTGGCGCTGGCGCAGCACCCGCGCGATCGCGGCCCACTCCCGCGACGGCGTCGCCGCTTCGATGCGCACGATCGGCTTCAGGAGGGCACCGGTGGCGGGTTCTGAGGGGCTCGGGTTGTCGGGGGCCGGGACGGCGGCGTCCAACGCAGCATCCGCACTCGGCACGCTCGCCGCTGCCCGCTGGGGACCGGCGGCCGCGGTACCGATCCGCGCGACGACCGCGGAGGTCAGGGTGCGCAGCACCGGCCCCTGTCGGTGAACCGACCGCAGGTAGTGGGTCTCGGCCCTCGGCAGCCGCAGCAGGCTCGACAGCCGGCCGAGTGCATCGGGCTCGCCTCCGCGGAACGCGTTTGCGGCGACATCCGGATCCCCGAGCGCGACGATCGCGACGCCGCGCCGGGCGAAGCCGCGCAGCAGGGTGAGCGTCGACGCTGTGGCCTCCTGCATGTCGTCGACGACGACCAGGCGCAGGCCCCCGACGCGCGCGCTGACCTCGCCCGACTCGAGCGCGGCCGCAGCGCGGTTCACGAGCTCGCTCGAGTCGCACTGGCCCGGGCGCAGCCACCCGCTCACCTGCAGGTACTCGTCGAAGAACTCGGCGGCAGCCGCCCACTCGGCCCGGCCGTGTTCGGCGGCGAGCGCCCGCAACGCGGTGGTGGAGACGCCGTATTCCGTGATTCGCATGAGCAGGTCGCGCAGCTCGGTGCGGAACCCGCGCAGCGCGCGCACCCGTGGCCCGAGCAGTTCCGGCCAGGCCGGCCCGGTGCCGTCTTCGAGGTGACCCGCGAGCAACTGGGCCATGTCGTGGTCCTGCTCCCCGCCGGTGATCAGGCGCGGCGCCTCTCCGCCGGCGAGAGTGGCGGCGTGGCCGACGATCTCGAACGCGAGGGAGTTGATGCTGCGCGCGAGCGGTCCATTCGTCGGCACCGCGAGGCGTAGGGCGAGGATGTCGCGCAGCCTCGTTGCCGAGCTTCGGCTCGGAGTGAGGGCGAGCACCTCCTCCGGTGCGAAGGCCCGGTCGAGAACCCGGTTCGCGACCAGTTCGATCAGCGTCGTCGTCTTCCCGGAACCCGGGGCACCGATGACCGCGGCGGATGCATCGTCAGCGAGGTCGACGACCGCGCGCTGGGAGCGGTCGAGCTCGACGCCGGCGGGTGAGGGAACGCCGGATGCGGTCGCGGACGTCGGGGCGGCCGCGCCCTGCCGCTGGAATCCGCTGATGCTCACCCGACCCAAGCTAGCCGCTGCCACCGACATCGCAGCGTCGGCCACGCGCGCGGTTGCGCTCACAACGAACGGTCCGGGCAGGCAGTGAACTATGTCGTAATCTGAGCAGGTGGACATTCGTATCGGCATTACCAACTCGCCCCGCGAGATCAACTTCGAGTCATCGCAGAGCGCGGGCGAGATCGAGAAGTTAGTCGCGACCGCCCTCGAGGCGAAGAGCCCCTACATCTCCCTCAAGGACGACAAGGGCAAGCTGTATGTCATCCCGACCGCCGCACTCGGGTATGTCGAGATCGGCTCCGACACGTCACGGCGTGTCGGTTTCGTGGCGTGACCCACTAGCCATGGAGCTTTTCTTCGTCTGCATCGCCGCAGCCAGCATTGGAGCGATCGCGCGCTACGCGCTGCCCGGCCGAGAGACCCACGGGGTGCTTCTGCTGCCCGCGATCGCGATAGCTGTGGGCGCCGCCGTGTGGGCCCTGCTCACCTGGTTCGGAATGCGCTTTGATGGAGGCTGGATCTGGGGCGTGACGCTGGCCCTGTCCGCACTGGCACCGGTCGCGGCCGGCGCCCTGCTCCCCCTCTGGCGCCGGGAAGCCGACGCACGGCTGCTCGCCACCCTGTCGCGCTCGTAATACCGCGCGGCGTGTGAGCGGCATTGCCGTCCGACGCTGCGGCGGAATGCGCTACGCCGTGAGGCCGAGCGCGTCCATCCTGCGGGTGTGCGCGGCGATGAGCTCGGTGAAGACCGGCTCGAGCCTGACCTCGTCCGGCGCAGTGTTCTCCGGAACGGCGAGCGCCGACCTGGCGATGAGCAGGGTGTCGCCCACGAGGCGCCGCCCCCACATCGCGAGGCGGGATGCGAGGCG
>JAJAZI010000092.1 GCA_026785785.1 Microbacteriaceae bacterium | reverse complement strand
GAGAAGCACCGCCGCCGAGTAGTGCGAAAACACCAACCCGTGATGAGAGGACGCGAACGCCTCGATTCGGATGCGGTGGCGCTGAACGAGGATGAGCGGATCGAGGAGGGTGGTCACGAAAATGAGCGTGGCAACGCTCCGGCGGCAGCGGTGGAGACGCAGGCGATCTGTGGCGTTCTGCGAATTATTCGTAGACCGGGATGAGCGAATGCGGTGACCGAAGCGGTTGCTGCGGGGCGGCGTTGCGCTCGTGCAACGCTCCCGCGGGTGTTGTTCAGTCGGGTGCATGCGATTACACCCGCATCAGTGAACAGCGCTAGCGCGATCGGACGGGGGTGCCCGCGGCGGGCGGGCGACACACGCGGGAGCGGACAACACACGCGCGAGCGGATGCGGGCGCTGCCTGGACCCCAGCCACGAGTGCCACACGCCAGCCCACCCCGCCCCCGCCCGGTACCATTGCCGCATGCTGCTCTCAGACCGGGATATCAAGGCCGAACTCGATGCGGGACGGGTCTCGCTCGAGCCATACGCCCCTGAGATGATCCAGCCGTCGAGCATCGACGTGCGCCTCGACCGCTACTTCCGGCTGTTCGACAACCACAAATACCCCTATATTGACCCTGCCGAGGATCAGCCCGACCTCACCCGGCTCGTCGAGGCGAAGCCGGATGAGCCGTTCATCCTGCATCCGGGCGAATTCGTGCTCGGCTCGACATTCGAGCAGGTGACGTTGCCGGACGACCTTGCCGCGCGCCTCGAGGGCAAGAGTTCGCTTGGCCGGCTTGGTCTGCTGACGCACTCGACGGCGGGCTTCGTCGACCCCGGCTTCAGCGGGCACGTGACGCTCGAGCTCAGCAACGTGGCGACCCTGCCGATCAAGCTGTGGCCCGGGATGAAGATCGGGCAGCTGTGCTTCATCCGCCTGAGCTCGCCCGCCGAGCACCCCTACGGCTCCGCCGCGTACAGCTCGCGGTACCAGGGCCAGCGCGGACCGACGGCATCCAGGTCGTTCCAGAACTTCTACCGCAGCGACACCTTTGACCGCGACGAGAGCCAGCTCGACTGACCCGCGTGCCCCCGCACTGGGGGTACCGAGCGAACCGAGAACTGGGCTCGGGCTATTCCGGCGCGCCGCAAGGTTGGGTACTCTCGGAAAACACCAAGGTCAGCGACCAGATCCCCGAATCTCAACTGCTCAGATAAGCATCGGAGGGGCCATGCCCGATCTCAACTCGCTCGTGAAAAGCAAGCTCGCGTTCGGCGTGCTCATTGGATCGCTGATCGCGACGGGTGGCACGGCAATGGCCGCCTTCGCCGGCGCGCTGCCGGACCCGATCCAGCAGAGCGCGCATGTGACCCTGGGTGCGCCTGAGTCCGAGGATGCGCCCGTCGACGACGAGCTCGATGACGACGAGACGGACGCTGGTGGCGACGCCGCCGACGACGACGCGATCGAGGACGCGGCCACCGACGATGACGCGACCGACGACGACGCCAAGGGCCCTGATGTCACCGGCTCGGCCGCGTTCGGTCTCTGCACCGCGTACACGAACGGCGGACTCTCGGAGAACTCCACCGCGTACAAGGCCTTCGACGACGTGGAAGGCGGCATAGACGCCTACTGCGATACCGTGATCGCCGGCAAGGCGGACAAGGTGGACAAGGCGAACAAGTCCGGCAAGGCGAACAAGTCCGGCAAGGCGGACGAGGTGGGCAAGGCGAACAAGTCCGGCAAGGCGGACGAGGTGGACAAGGCGAACAAGTCCGGCAAGGCGGACAAGTCCGAGAAGGCCACGAAGGCCAAGAAGGCCAAGGCCGCCGACGACGAGATCGACGATGGGCCGACGGACCAGCCCGCCGAAGCATCGGCCGACGAACCGGCGAACGGCTCCGACGACGCTCCGGTCGAGGCTTCCACCGAGACGGCGCCCGACCAGCAGAAGTCCGCCCCGGAGGCCGAGAAGCCTGTCAAGAAACTTGCCGCCCAGTCGAACGGCAACAGCGGCAAGGACCGCTAGAACCCCAAGGGTCCCGCGAGCCTCACGGGCCGCGCGAACCTCACGGGCCGCGCGGAGCTAGGGCAGGTCCCGCGCCGCATCCGGCCTCGGCCACTGCCGCAGCTGCATCACGAGCCAAGGGCTGAAGGCAAACGGCGCGGCCTCGACAGCAGCGCGCAGCTCGTCCGGGCGCAGCCAGGCCCACTCGGCGACCTCGTCGGCGCTGGGGTCGACGGCATCCGTCGTCACGGCCGAGAACACCGGGCAGATCTCGTTCTCGACGATTCCGGATGCGTCGACCGCGCGGTACCGGAAGTCGGGCAGCATCGGGCTCACCGCCGAGATCGTGATTCCGAGCTCGCGCTGGGCGCGGCGGGCGACGGCCTCCTCGGGCGCCTCGCCGGGGGCCGGATGCCCGCAGACGGAGTTCGTCCAGACGCCCGGCCAGGTGCGCTTGGACAGTGCACGGCGGGTGAGGAGCACCCGCCCTGCTTCGTCGAAGACGTGGCAGGAGAAGGCAAGGTGCAGGGGAGTGTCGGTCGTGTGCACGGTCGCCTTATCGGCGGTTCCGAGCGGAGTTCCGTCGTCACCTAGCAGCACTACGTACTCTGTCGTTGCGCTCATTCTGGTCAGATACCCTTAAGGAGTGAACGCACAGCGGCTGCACGACCTCTCGATGGAGAGGCAGGCTCAGGTCGACGCCGTGCTCGATCGGTTCTTCAGCTTATCCAAGAACCGGGCGGCGAAATTCGGGGTCGAGTATGTGGGGCTCTGGCAGAAGCTCGAGTCGAGCGCATCCGGCGGAAAGCGGTTCCGGCCGCGCATGGTGATGGCCGCCTACGAGGGCCTCGGCGGGCTGGATGCCGATGCCGCCGCCTACGTCGGAGCCGCCTTCGAACTGCTGCACACCGCCCTCATCGTGCACGACGACGTCATCGACCGTGACTTCAGCCGGCGCGGCATTCCCAACGTCTCGGGAAGCTATCGCGACATCGCCACGACCGCCGGCATCCCGATCCCGACCGCCGAGCACCGGGGCATGTCGGCGGCGGTCATCGCCGGAGACCTGGCCCTGTTCAACTCCTATCGGCTGATCGACCTCAGCGGCGTCGACGACGGCATCCGCGGCCAGCTGCTCGAGATCCTCGACGACGCGCTCTTCGCCTCGGCGGCCGGCGAGCTCATCGACGTGGATTTCTCGATCGCGGCGACGATGCCCGAGGTCGACGAGGTGCTCAACATGGAGCGGCTCAAGACCGCGGTGTACTCGTTCGAGGCACCGCTGCAGGCTGGCGCCGTGCTCGCGGGGGCGCCGCAGAGCATTGTCGATCGGCTCGGCAGGTACGGCTGCGAGATCGGCATCGCCTATCAGATCGTCGACGACCTGCTCGGGGTGTTTGGCCTCGAGGAGCAGACCGGCAAGTCCACGATCGGCGACCTGCGCGAGGGCAAGCGCACCGTGCTCATTGCCCACGCCACCGCCACCGAGCACTGGGCCGAGATCCGCCCACTCGTCGGCAAGGCCGACCTGAGCCTCGCCGAGGCCACCCGAATCCGCTCTGCGCTCGAGGCGTCCGGCAGCCGGGAGTTCACCGAGAGCCTCGCCCGCGAATACGTGGAGCGTGCGCTCATCACCATCGACGACCCGGAGATCCCCGACCAGCTCCGCGCCGAGCTGGAGTCCGTCGCCGGCGGCGTGCTGAGCAGGGTCAAGTGACACGCGACTCGCTCTACGACCGCGTCGCCGAGGAGACTGCCGGCATCGTCATCCGCCGCTACTCGACCTCGTTCGGCCTCGCGTCGAGGCTGCTCGGCCCGTACGTGCGCCAGCACGTCGAGAACATCTACGCCCTCGTGCGCATCGCCGACGAGATCGTCGATGGGGCAGCGGATGCTGCGGGGGCCGACCGCGGCACCGTCGCGCGCATTCTCGACGAACTCGAGCGCGACACCGACGAGGCGATGCTCACCGGCTACAGCGCCAACCTCGTCGTGCACGCCTTCGCGCTGACCGCGCGCGACACTGGCTTCGGCACCGAGCTCACCGCGCCGTTCTTCGCGTCGATGCGCGCCGACCTCAGCGCGACCGAGCACGACCAGGCGAGTTTTGAGGCCTATGTCTACGGCTCGGCGG
>JAJAZI010000091.1 GCA_026785785.1 Microbacteriaceae bacterium | reverse complement strand
GCCGTCTGCGCGCCCGTATCGCGCCTGTCCTACGAGGACAAGCTGCTCTCGGTGGCCGTCGAGCGGCACCTCGACGGGATCGACCCCGGGCTGCATCCGGTGCCCGTGCGCCACACCCTCAACTCGACCTCGTCGATCGAGGAGGCCGACCGGGTCGTCGAGATCGCTCGGTCCCTGCTCGGGCGGCCGTGGATCACGGGCCAGCGCGCGGGCGAGGCCGCAGGCTCACCGGTGCCCCTCGGCGAGAGCGACCTCATCGTGGTCGCCCCGTACAACGCGCAGGTCGACCTGATCCGGCAGCGGCTGCAGAATGCCGGGCTCCGCGTGATCCCCGTCGGCACCGTCGACAAGTTCCAGGGCCACGAGGCAGCGGTCGCGATCGTGTCGCTCGCCGCGTCGTCGGCCGAGGAGGTGCCGCGCGGCCTCGAGTTTCTGCTGATGCCGAACCGGCTGAACGTGGCGATCTCGCGCGCCCAATGGGCGGCATACCTGCTGTACTCGCCGGCGCTCACCGAGCACCTGCCCACCAATATCACGGTGCTCGCCCGGCTGAGCGCGTTCATCGAGCTGGTCCGCGGGCGGTAGCGCAGCGCCCTCTTACCCGGCCGCCCGCCCCCGCGCGTCCGCCGACTCCTCGGCCCGTCCGCCGAGCAGCGCAGGGATGTCGATGGTCTCGAGCGCGTTGAGGCGCTCGAAGCGGTTGATGAGATAGTCGGGCTCGTGCGTGAAGTCCTGCGCGATGAGCCGCGAGGTCAACGCCGCGGCGATCTCGTCGCCGGCATCGACGCGCGCCGACTCGACCAGTGCCGCGATCCGCTCCTCGTCGACCGAGACGGCCCGCAACGCCCTCCCCAACCCCTCGTAGACCCGGCGCCGCAGGGCGAGCTGCTGCACGTCGCCGCGGCGGAAGTCGCCGAGCGATTCGGTCCAGCGCAGGTTCAACAGCTTCTTCCGGGCCCGAACCACGCGCCGGGCATCCGCCTCGTTCTGCCGGGCGATCCGGCACAGCTCCTCGCGGGCGGCGCGGGCGTAGTCCTCCGTGCTGAAGTCGTTGTGCTCGCGCAGGGCGCCGACGATGATGCGGTTCTTCACGGCCATCCGCACCGCGAAGAGCGACATGAGCAGGCCCTCCTGGATGATTTCGTTGAGGGTCGGATGCCCGGGCGCCGTCGTGGGGCGCTCGCCGCGGCGCGCGTGGCGCAGCGCTCGCATACCCACCCTCATAATCGCGCCACTTTCCACGCCTTCCGCGCCGTTCGTCGAGTACTCCATGATTTTAAGCTGTCATGGCAAGCTTGAGCGCACGTTAACACGAACCTCCGACCAGGCCGAGGAGCCCCATGCCGCGCACGACCCGGCGCACCGACTCGTCCACCGAGGTGTCGGTCACCCGCGTCTACGACGGCTCGACTTATGCGCGGGTCAATTCGATCGGTCACGAGGGCGAGCGCGCGTTCGTGCTGGTGCCGGGCATCGGGGTGTCGTCGAGCTATTTCGAGCGCCTGGCGCCGATCCTCAACGAGGTCGGGCCCGTCCACGCGCTGGATCTTCCGGGGTTCGGCGGCGTGCCGCATCCGGGGTCCGCCCTCTCGATCCGCGGCTACGCCGACCTGCTCGGCAAGGCCATCGACAAGCTCGGGCTGCGCGATCCGGTCCTCGTCGGACACTCGATGGGAACGCAGATCGTGGCCGATCTCGCCTCCCGCCGGCCTGGCATCTCGACGATCGTGCTGATCGGCCCCGTGGTCAATGCGGCCGAACGGCGCATCGGGCTGCAGGGGCTACGGTTCGCCCAGTCCGCCTGGCACGAGACGCTCCGGGTGAAGGTGCTCGCGGTGAGCGGCTATATCTTCTGCGGTCCGAAGTGGTTCTCGCGGGTGCTGCCCGAGATGATGCGGTATCCGATCGAGGAGCAGCTGCCGCAGGTGATCGCGCACACCCTCGTGATCCGGGGCGAGCATGACGCCGTCTCGCCGCGGGACTGGGTCGAGCGCGTCAGCGACCTCGTGCCGCGCTCGCGTTCGTGGGAGATGCCGGGCGCCGCGCACTCCGTGATGCACGCGCAGGCCGAGGAGGTCGCGCGGCTCTGCGTCGACCACGTCCGCCAGCCACCGGCCGACGACGACAGGCTGCGCCACTTTCCCGAGCACGCCCTCGACTCCGGAGACGACTCGCTCACCCTTGGGCAGGCGGTGCGGGCGACCAAGGCCCGTATCGCCGAGACCGTCGGCATCCTCACCGACGACGATGAGATGCTCGAGCGGGGCAAGACGGCCCACGCCGAGGCGCTTCAGGAGCCGCACGAGGGCTGAGGGGTCGCGCGGCTCCCGCGCATCCGCCTCCGCCGGTCGGGGCGTCAGGCCGTCCCGCTGGCCGAGCCTCCCCGCCGACCGGGCATCCCCGCCGGTCGGGCCGCCCCACTGGCCGGGCCGGGGTCACTCCATGTCCTCCGCGGTGGTGACCCGGTTGCCCCGGATCAGTGCGTTCGGGTTGTGCTGGCTGGGCCCGGTCGACCCGCGCCGATCGTGCTCCGGGCCGTGCTCGTCGGAGTCGATCGGGTTGCCGTGCGCGGTCGTTCCCGGAGACAGCGACCCCTCGATCAGCAGCGCGCGCTCGTCCAGGTCGTCAGTGCGGCCGGAGCCCTCGGTGCGCTCCCCCTCCGGGGCGGTCGCGTCGACGATGCCCGCCTCGGTGACGTCGCCCACGTTCTCGTCCCAGTTGTGATTGCTCATATCAGTACGATAGGCATTTCGCGGCGCGACGGCATCCCCTGAGTAGGGAGGTGCCGCACCCCCTCCCGGCCGGAACTCCCGCGTCACGCCCGGCGCGAGCACAGCCGCCTGCCCGTCGACCACGACGGTGATGGGAACGGCGACCCCGGCGCACAGGCTCAGGCGTGCGGTCATCGCGGTCACCTCGATGCGCACCGGCGGGTCGCGGTAGCTGATCGTAAAGGCGACCTCGACGAGCTCGGGCGGGACGCGGTTGCTGATCGCAAAGG
>JAJAZI010000090.1 GCA_026785785.1 Microbacteriaceae bacterium | reverse complement strand
CCTCGTCGATCACGAGGGTCTCGATCGTGTTGAGCAGCTTGCGCACGTCGGCGTTCTGCTCGATTCTGCGATCGGCGATCACGCCGATCGGCAAGCGGAAGAGCGAGTGGATGGTTTGCCCGCCCACGTTGAGCGCCGCGACGCCGGTCGGGGCGCAGATGACGATCTGCTTCGAGGTGTTCCAGGACAAGTGGTTCAGCAGCGTCGACTTGCCGGTGCCGGCACGCCCGGTGACGAAAATATGCTCGCGGGTCGTCTCGATCGCGTCGAACAGTGCCTGCTGTTCGGCCGAGAGAGTAATCGGGGAGCTGCTCACGCGCGGTCCTCGTCAGTGTTGCCGATCATTGCGCCCAGACTACCGCGCCGGGAGAGGCCACACGGCGGAGCGGCGGCGATCCGAGGGAAGCTCCCCGTTTAGGATTGCCCAATGGTGATCGGGGTTGGGGACGAGCGCGGGCCCGTCCCGCTCCGTCGCTGGGCGATCCGCTGGGGCGTCGTCGTGGCCCTGATCCTGCTTGCCTTCGCCGGCACCATCGTCGCTCTCAACGCGACCCTGTACAGCGCGGAGGGATTCGTGCGCTCCTACCTGTCGGCCCTCGCCCGGCGCGACGTCGACGCGGCGCTGCAGACCCCCGGCGTGACGCTGGCCGGTTCTGCCTCACGCGAGCTCCTGACGGCGGATGCCCTCGGCGAGCTCACCGGCATCGAGCACGTCACGAGCACCACCGGTGCCGACGGGACGAGGATCGTCGAGTTCGCCTTCGAACTCGACGGAACACCGGGCAGCGCCTCGTTCACCGTCGAACCAGCATCCACCCGCCTCTGGTTCTTCGACTCCTGGGCCTTCGAGGCAAGCCCGACGGGCATCCTCGAGGTCGTTCCACAGAACGACCCCGAGTTCGACGCCAACGGCGTCACCCTCGAGGCGACCAACGGGGCGGCCGCCGCGAGCGCCTACCACGTGCTCACCCCGGGCGTCTTTGCGCTCGGCCACGACTCCCAGCTGCTCACCGCAGACGCGGAGCAGCTCATTGTGCTCGACCCGGGGTCCACGACCCAGGCGACCGTGGGCGCGCGCGCGAACGAGGTGTTCATCGACCTCGTCCAAGGCGAGCTCGACGCGCTGCTCGCCGGCTGCGCGACCCAGTCGGTGCTCCAGCCGACCGGATGCCCGTTCGGCGAGAGCATCGCGAACCGCGTCGAGGGCGAACCGGAATGGACGATCGCGAGCTCCCCGGTCGTGACGATCGTTCCCGGAGACACCCCGGGAACCTGGCGGGTGCCGGAGACGCCGGGCACCGCGCACCTGGTCGTCGGCGTGCGGTCGCTCTTCGACGGCACCCGGTCGACGTTCGACGAGGATGTGCCGTTCACGATCGGCTACCTCATCACGTTCCCGGGCGACGACCGCGTGGTGATCGACGCCGTTACCGGCGGCTGAGCTTCTCGAGCATCTCGTTGTAGCCGGTGAGGTCCGCGTCGCCGTCTCGCTCGGCCTTGCGGTCGAGCCGCTTCGCCTCCTTGGTGTCGCTGCGCGACCACATGAGGGCGACGATGATCGCGAGGATGATCGTCGGGATCTCGCCGACGCTCCAGGCGATCTCGCCGGCCGTCTGTTGGTCGGCGAGAGCAGAGACACCCCACGGACGGCCCATCGCGCCGTACCAGTCGGCGAGCAGGAGGCCCGTTCCGGTCGTCAGCGAGATAGCGAAGAAGGCGTGGAACGCCATGGTGCCGAGCAGGAGCACGAGCCTCAGCGGGTAGGGCGCGCGGTACGGGACGGGGTCGACGCCGATGAGTGACTGCACGAAAAGGTAGCCGGTGATGAGGAAGTGCACGATCATCCACTGGTGGCCGATGTGGTCGGTCGTCGCCCAGCTGAACAGCGGCGAGTAGTAGAACAGCCAGAGAGAGCCAGCGAAGACGACCGCGGCGATGATGGGATTTGCCAGCAGGCCGGCGATCCTCGAGTGCACCGCGAGCATGATCCATTCGCGCGGGCCCCGGCTGCCGTCGGTGCGCTTGGCGATCGCCCGCAGCGCGAGGGTCGCGGGGGCGGCCGGCACGAGCAGCACCGGGATCATCATGCCGAGAATCATGTGGGCGAGCATGTGGGCGCTGAACAGGTACTTCTCGTAGACGTTGAGCCCGCCGTTGGTCACGTAGAACAGCAGGGCGAGTCCGGCGAGCCAGAGAATCGTGCGATGGAGGGGCCACGCGTCGCCGCGCTTGTGCAGCCGCCAGACGCCGGCAAGGTAGAAGAAGGCGAGGAAGACCACAACGAGCACCCAGATCACGTCGAAGCGCCACTCGGTGAGGTAGCGCAGCGGCGTCGCCTCCGGTGGCAGCGGCTCCCCCGTGAGGATGTACGCCGGCGTCGTCGTCACCAACACCTGGGGTACGAGCGGGTCGGTGCGGGCGAGCGCCGCGGCGACACCTGAGGCGATGCCCATAAACGCGAACTCGGCGCTGATGAGCCACCAGAAGGCGCGGCCGCGCTGGGCGCCGTCGCGCAGCATCCGCCCGATCAGGAACCGGCGCTGGAACGCCCCGAACAGTCCGAGGGCGATGAGCGCGACGATCTTGACCACGACGAGGATGCCGTAGGGGCGCAGCAGTCCGTCGAGGGAGCCGACCCGCAGTGACGCGTTCACGTAGCCGGAGACCGCGACGACGATGAAGCTCACGAGGGCGAACGAGGAGTAGCGGCCGACGATCGTGCCGAGGCGGTCCGGGTCGATTGTCGAGCGGATCGCGACGATCGTGAGCAGTCCGCCGAGCCAGACCGCCGCGAAGACGAGGTGCAGGCCGAGCGAGGAGATCGCGGCGGCGTGGCCAGCGGCCCCCGCAGCGTGGCCCTGCTGTGCCATCGGCACGAGGCCGGCGATCGCGAACACGGTGACGAACAGCAGCAGCGTTCGGCCGCGCACCGCGAAGCACAGCACCGTCGTGACGGCTGCGACAAGGGTCGTGGCGAGCCACGCCTGGCCGAACTCCACCTCGGTGAGGAACGCGGCGAGCAGTTCGCCGAACTGGGCATCGAACGCCAGCGGCTCGAGGTACACGTTCAGGAAGGTGAAGAAGCCCGTGGCCGCGGAGGCGACGGCCCAGAAGGCGGCGGATCCGGCGGCGAAATCGAGGGCCCGGTCGAACTCGGGCCTGTCGCGGCTGAGCGCGAAGCTCACGAGCACGAGCGCGCCGATCGTGCCGGCGGCGCCGATGTTGACGAACAGCTTGGAGATCGGCAGGCCGTAGCGCACGAGCGCACCCGGATCGGCGAGGACCGGGGCCGCGGCGCCACCGCCGAACTCGAGGGCCGCGAGCAGACTGATCAGCGCGACGGCCAGTAAGAGGGCCGGTCCTATGATGCGAAGAGGCCGAGACACGCCCACCAGCCTAGGCGAGCAAGCTGGGCGCGAGACCCGGTTAGCGCCGCCCCGCCCGGCGTGCACTAATCAGGGGTTACAGCGATATCCTCCCTTTCACTATTCAGGAGTTACAGCGATATCCGGCTTTCACTATTCAGGAGTAGCAGCCGGATCCGGGCGTCATCATTCAGGACGTTTCGGTCCCCGGATGCCGTATTTCGAAGCATCCGGTCCCTCAGGAGGGAAATCAAGCCGATACTCACGTCCGGCTCCTGAATGATGAAGGCCAACAGACACCATTTCCGACCAACAACTCCTGAATGATGAAAGCCAACAGACAGCGTCCAGCCTGACTCTCCTGAATGATGAAAGCCAGGCACGACAGCGCGGCGGGAACGACGAAGCGGATGACGCCGTCGCTGACGTCATCCGCTTCGTGGTGGAACTGAGTTACTTAGCGGCGGCCTTGAGCTTGCTTCCGGCGCTGACCTTGACACCATATCCGGCGGCGATCTGGATCGCCTCACCCGTGGACGGGTTGCGTCCGGCGCGCGCGGCACGGTGGGTGCGCTCGATGGCGAGCCATCCCGGGATCGTGACCTTGGTGCCTTCGCCGACCGAGGTCGCGAGGGTCGAGAACAATGCGTCGAGCACGCCGTTCACCGCTGCCTGGCTCTGGCCAGACTCTGCGGCTACAGCTGCGACGAGCTCGGTACGGTTCAGTGACTTGTCAGCCATTTGTGTCCTCCTCGGACTTTTTTGCAGTACAGGCCTGCGCGATCGGTGAAACAGTCGAGTGACTGGTGGTCAAAGCAGGATCCCGGGCGTAAAACCCGAGGATCTGACTGTAATTTACCAGCTTGACTTGGTGATACCGGGCAACTCGCCCCGGTGCGCCATGTCGCGGAAGCGAACGCGCGAAACGCCGAACTGCTTGAGGAACCCACGCGGGCGTCCGTCAATCGCGTCGCGGCCACGCACGCGCACGGGCGACGCGTTGCGCGGGAGCTTCTGCAGGCCGAGGCGCGCGGCCTCGCGCTCAGCATCCGTCGACGCGGGGTCGACAAGCGCCTTCTTCAGCTCGAGGCGCTTCGTCGCATAGCGCGCGACGATGACCTTGCGCTGCTCGTTCTTGGCAATCATGCTCTTCTTCGCCATGGTTAGCGCTCCTCGCGGAATTCGACGTGCTTGCGCACTACTGGGTCGTACTTCTTCAGCACGAGACGATCTGGGTCGTTGCGACGGTTCTTCTTCGTCACATACGTGTAGCCGGTGCCCGCCGTCGAGCGGAGCTTGATGATCGGACGTACGTCCTGATGCTTAGCCATTAGATTTTCTCCCCACGGGCCAGGATGTCCTTGACCACGGTCTCGATGCCGCGGGCGTCAATGACCTTGATCCCCTTGGCGCTGAGGGTCAGGGTGACCTTGCGGCGCAGCGACGGAACGTAGTACGTCTTCTTCTGCACGTTCGGGTCGAAGCGGCGCTTGGTGCGCCGGTGCGAGTGCGAAATGTTGTGACCGAAGCCGGGAATGGCTCCAGTTACTTGGCAGGTTGCTGCCATAGTTCTCTCCTTGACTACCGTAGGACGAGTGCCCTACCCAAGATCTCTTGTCGGCACGCGCAGAACCCCCGGATCGTGAAAGGAGGGGGTCGGCGTACGAAGCGAGCGTAGATACCGCCCAGCCAAGGGTCTAGCTTACGGATGCCGGTGCCGCACTGCAAGCTCGGGTGCGCGCACCGGGTCAGCGCGCCGCCTGCAGTGCGGCGGCCTCAGCGTCCGCGATGAGGTGCACCGTGCGCAGGAAGCTGTCGGGGTTGAGCGAGATCGAGTCGATGCCCTCCCGCACCAGGAACGCCGCGAAGTCGGGATGGTCGCTCGGGCCCTGCCCGCAGATGCCGATGGGGATGCCCGCCTCGTGCGCCTTTCGGATCGCCTCGCTGATTGACCTCGTGACGGCTTCGTCGCGCTCGTCGAAGAGCCCCGCGAGCTCCTCCGAGTCGCGGTCCACCCCGAGCACGAGCTGGGTGAGGTCGTTCGAGCCGATGGAGAAGCCGTCGAACCTCGTCGCGAACAGCTCCGCGAGGATCACGTTCGAGGGGATCTCGCACATCATGTACACCTTCAGCCCGTTCTCGCCCCGCACCAGACCGTTCTGGGCCATGGTCTCGAGCACCCGGTCCGCCTCCGCGGGGGTGCGGCAGAACGGCACCATGACGATCACGTTCGTGAAGCCCATGTGCTCGCGCACCCGCTTGAGCGCCCGGCACTCGAGGGCGAACCCCTCGCGGTAGCGAGGGTCGTAGTAGCGCGAGGCGCCGCGGAAGCCGAGCATCGGGTTCTCCTCTCCGCGCTCGAACACGCCGCCGCCGATCAGGTGCGCGTATTCGTTTGTCTTGAAGTCGCTCAACCGCACGATCACGGGATTCGGGTAGTACGGCGCCGCGAGCTTCGCGATGCCGAGGGCGAGCGTCTGCACGAAGTAGTCCTGCGGGCCTGCGAAGCCGCGGCTGAGTTCGGCGATCAGCTCGCGATCCTTCTGGCCGACCCTCTCCGGGTGCACGAGCGCCATCGGGTGCACCTTGATGAGGTTGTTGATGATGAATTCCATCCGCGCCAGGCCGACGCCGTCGGCGGGCAGGCGCCACCACTGGAACGCTGCCGCCGGGCTCGCGACGTTGACCATGACCCGAGTCCGAGTGCGCGGGAGGTCGCCCAGGTCGATCTCCTCCGTGTCGAATTCGAGGGCGCCCTCGTAGACGTGCCCTTCGTCGCCCTCCGCGCAGGACAGCGTGATCATCGCCCCCTCCGCGAGGTCAACCGTTGCCGTGCCCGTCCCGACGATTGCCGGCACCCCGAGTTCGCGGCTGACGATCGCCGCGTGGCTCGTCGCCCCGCCGTGGTCGGTGACGATGCCCGCCGCGCGCCTCATGATCGGCACCCAGTCCGGGTCGGTCATCTCGGTGACGAGGATGGCGCCGTCGCGGAATTTCTCGATGTCGGCGGAGCTGCGGATGACGCAGGCCTCGCCCACTGCGATCGATTCGCCGATCGCCGCGCCGGTCACGAGCACCCTGCCGGGCTCGACGAGGCGGTGCACCGTGAACCGGTCGGCCGCCTTGCCGGCCTGCACGGTCTCCGGCCGCGCCTGCACGAGGAAGAGCTCGCCGGTAAGCCCGTCCTTGGCCCACTCCATGTCCATCGGGCGGCCGTAGTGGTCGGCGACGATCGCCGCCCAGCGGGCGAGCTGCACGATCTCGCCGTCGTCGAGCACGAGAGCGCGGCGCTCCCGCTCGGTCGTGTCGACCAGGCGTGTGCGCGCGCTGCCGCCGGCGCCGTAGACCATCTTGCTCGCCTTGCCGCCGACGGTCTTCTCGATGATCGGGCTCAACCCGGCATCCGCGAGCAACGGGGTGAACACGAGGTACTTGTCCGGATCGACGGTGCCTTGCACGACCGTCTCGCCGAGTCCCCAGGCGGCACTGATGACGATCGCATTCGGGAACCCCGTGTCGGTGTCGATCGAGAACATGACCCCCGACCCCCCGACGTCCGACCGCACCATGCGCTGGATGCCGACCGAGAGGGCGACCTCGAGGTGGTCGAAGCCCTTCGCCTCGCGGTAGCTGATCGCCCGGTCGGTGAACAGCGAGGCGTAGCAGCGGCGGCAGGTGTCGAGCAGATCGCGCACTCCCGTAACGTTGAGGAAGGTCTCCTGCTGCCCGGCGAAGCTCGCGTCGGGCAGGTCCTCGGCGGTGGCGCTGCTGCGCACGGCGACGGGCGGGTTGTCGATTCCGGCCCGGTCGGCGAGTGTTCGATAGGCCCTGCGGATGTCGTCGGCGATGTCCTCGGGAAATTGGCTGTCGAGGAAGAGTTCGCGGATCGCCGCCCCGGTCACCCGCAACGACGCGTCCCCCAGCCGGTAGCGCTCGAGCAGCTCCCGAATGGCCGGTTCGAGGTTGCCGGCGACGAGGAAGGCCCGAAAGGCGTCCGCCGTCGTGGCGAACCCGGGGGGAACCCGGACCCCGCTCGCGGCGAGCGCGCCGACCATCTCTCCCAGCGACGCGTTCTTGCCTCCCACCTGCGGGATGTCCCCCAGTGAGATGTCCTCGAACCAGACCACGTGCTGATCGCGCATGCTGTCGCCTTCCGTCGTCGGGCCACAGCGGTGCGCGCCCGTGTACGCGACGCTAGACGCGTCGGGCCGGCAGCGACACGGCCTTAAGCCCCGTGCGCGAGTGTGGCCGACCGGGTCACGACTGCAGGTCGGCTGCCATTTTGATGAAGGCATGCCGCCTGGCGGCCCTGGCATCCGTCCACGACTGTGCGGCACCGTGCTGCTGTCGCCAAAGTCGGATCCGCGCCGGGATGCCCCGTGAACGGGACGGTTAGGCCGGCGGGATGCAGGGGCTCGCCCCGCGACATCCGACTTTGGCGACACCACAGCGTGGGTCAGGCGGCACTGCACCTCGCGCAGAGGCCGAACACGTCGACGATGTGGCTGGCCTGGGTGAAGCCGTTGTCGGAGGCGACCTTGTGCGCCCACGCCTCAACGGCATCCGCCTCGATTTCGACCGTGAGACCGCAGTCACGGCAGATCAGGTGGTGGTGGTGCTGGCCGGGGGTGCAGGCGCGGTACAGGCTCTCGCCCTGATCGGACTGCAGCGAATCCGCCTCGCCCTCGACCGCGAGGACGGCGAGAGCTCGGTAGACGGTCGCGAGGCCGATTGACGAACCCGCCTCGCGGAGGCTCGAGTGGAGGCCCTGCGCGCTGACGAAACCCTCGTTGCTGCCGAGCGCTTCACGCACCGCTTCGCGCTGCCAGGTGTTCCGCTTCAT
>JAJAZI010000089.1 GCA_026785785.1 Microbacteriaceae bacterium | reverse complement strand
GTGAGGTCGACGAGTTCTGCCTCCCGCTTGGCGGAGGCGCGCCGCCGCCCGATCAGCAGGACGATCCCGATCACGATCGCGCCGACGACAAGCACCCCGAGCACAAATACCCACGGGAATCCGGGGCCCTCGATGGCCTCGCGGTAGCCCTCAGCGGCGGCCAGGGCGGCACCCGCCCAGTTCTCGTCGCTCAGCAGGGGCAGAAACTCGTTCTCGACGTCGCGGGTGCTCTCCTCATCCAACTGGAAGTCAACCGGATAGAAGATGTCGTAGGTGCGTTCCTCGGTCGCGACCGCGAGCAGAACATCGTCGGTGCCGAGCCCGTTCTGTTCGGCCGTGGCGGTTGCCCAGCTCTCGTCCGCGGCGACGCCGTCGAAGCTCGCGACGTAGACGACGAAGAGCTGCGCTCCCGTGTCGTTGTAGAGCCGGTTGAGCGCCGACTCCACCTGCGCTTCCTGCCCGTCGAGGGCCCCGACGGTGTCGACGATCTGGGTGCTGCCGAGATCGACGGGCTGCTCGGCCTGCGCGGCCAGCGGTGCAACGACGACCGCCGCGAGGGCGAGCGCCGCGGCGCCGAGCGCCCGCAGCAGGCGCGTTCGGTTCCGCTGCATACGACTCACGGACTCCCTCACCAGAAAACGACGAACGGTCGACACGGTTCAGTCGGAGTCTATCCAGCAGAGCTGTCGATTCCGCGAGGGGTCGCGACGCGTTCCGCTGCGATCCGCAGCCCGTTGACCTGCCGGGTGATCGGGCGCACGAAGGCCGTCATCGCACTCTGAAGGAGTTGACATGCGTAGCAATCGAAATGTCCTGCTCGCCGCCGCAGTGACGGCCCTACTCGCGCCGACGATACTGGCGCCAACAGCCGCGGGGGCGGCTCCGCCGCAGCAGGAGGTCGAGGTGGAGCTGCTCGCCTCCGGGCTCGCGGGACCCAGCGGCGGTGCCATCGGCCCCGATGGCGCGCTGTACGTCGTCGAGGGCGCGGTCGGCCAGGTCACGCGTATCGATCCACGGTCCGGGGAGGCTACGACGTACGCAAGCGGCCTGCCATTGTCGATCGTCGGGATCGGCGGAGCAATCGATATTGTCTTCCGCGGCAACACGACCTACGTGCTTGTCGCCATTGTCGGGTCCGACGTCGGGGGCGACCAGATCGATGGCATCTACCGGGTGGACGATGCAGACAGTTTCACGATCATCGCTGACCTGGGCGCATGGTCCGCAGAGAATCCGCCGACCACACAGTTCGACCTGAGCGAGGGAGTCCAGTTCGCCCTCGAGACCAGTCGCGGCGGATTCCTCGTCACGGACGGGCACCATAACCGGGTGCTGAACGTCAGCCGCTCGGGTGCAATATCCGAGCTCATCCAGTTCGACAACACCGTGCCGACGGGTCTCGACGTGTTGGGCAACACCGTCTATCTGGCCATGGCCGGCGCGGTCCCGCATGCGCCCGAGGACGGCACGGTCGAGGTGTTCGGGCTGAACGACCTCTCGCCTTCGACGGCGGCATCCGGCTACAGCCTGATCACCGACGTCGAGCTGGGGCGCTGCAACGCGCTCTACGCGCTGTCCCAAGGTGACTCGCCCGGGAATGTCCCCGCCGGTTCCCCTGCGCTACCGGAGAGCGGCGAGCTGCTGCTCGTGAACAGCGACGGGACATTCTCTGTTGTGGCTGACGGGCTGGACCTACCGACCTCGCTTCACATCGCGGGGGACACGGCATTCGTCGTCAGCCTGAGCGGTGACGTTCTGAAGATCTCGGGCCTGTCCGGGAATTGCGGGCAGAAAGTCTCCCGGCATTAGTCGCTGAGTCGACCTCGCGCACGCAGCCCCCGTCGCGCCCTAGTCGAGCGTGATGGGGGAGCGCGGGCCGGTGACGGGGGGCATCGGGCTTCCGTCGGCGCCAAGGAAGTCGATGGCAGCCGAAAGCTCGTAGCTTCCCGCATCCAGGGAGGGGAGGTTATCCCGGAACGATTCGGACGCCTCGTCCTCCTCGCTGCACTGCACCGCGGTGAACGAGGCCGGGTACTCGAGCGACTCGCCGGGGGCGAGATCGACCTCCACGACCATCATGATCATGGGCCCGTTGCTGTGCCACAGCACTGTCCCGTTCTGGGAGAGCGTGACCGCGGGCGTCGCGGCGGTCGTGCCGGTGATGCGGTCCGTGCCGGTGTTGGTGAGCGTCACGACACCGTCGACGCTCTGGCCGTCATTGGGAGCGGAGGGGCCAAACCGGGTCTCGAGCACGAGGCCCGTGCCCCGCACGACGCCGGCGATGGGCCCACCGCACGGGTTCAGCTTGGACGCCGGCGCAGCCTGAATGGCCCCGCCGTCGGCGGCCTCGCCTCCGTCCTGGTCGGAGAGCGCATCTGGTGCACTCTCGGCGTTCGCATCGCTCACGCTCGCGCCCATCGGCATGGAGCGCAACCCCGTGAAGCCGGCGAAGCCGATTCCGGCAATCGCGAGCGTGAGTGTTCCGCCGGCCGCGAGTTGCCGGGGCAGCCGGCGGCGGCGGCTGCGGCGGATCACGCTGCCGGCATCCGCTTCCCGTGCCGAGGCCCCTAGATCGCCCTCGCGCAGCCAGGCGCGCAATTCAGCTTCGGTTGGCACGTAATCCTCCTGGGGTCGCTTGCGGCTCGGGGGTGAGGGCGACGGCCATTCTCGCAAGCCCGTCGCTCAGGTAGCGCTTCACGGCGCCGGAGCTGATGCCCAGTTCGAGCGCAATGTCGTCGACCTTGAGATCTTCGTAGTACCGCAGCACTAAGCAGGCACGTTCCCGCGGCGTGAGGCGCGCCAGTTGGGCCTGCAGGTCGATGCGGGCCTCGGATGCCGGGGCCGGCGAGTCGATCGCGTCCGGAGCGAGCTCGAGGTGCGCGATCCTGCGCCACCTCGTGCGCCGCCGCCCGCCGTCGAGGAAGCCGGTGAGGATCGCCCGGCGCACATAGGCCTCCGCGCTGGTCACGGTGAAGCCGTTGCTGAGCCGCCCGAAGGTCTTGACGAGTGCGTCCTGCACGAGGTCGGCGGCGTCGTCGACACTGCCCGAGAGCAGCCAGGCGTAGCGGGTGAGGGAGTGGCCACGCTGGCGCACGAGTGTCGTCACGACGCTTTCCCACTGCGCTGCCATCGCGCCTCCTCGGCCTCGATTGTCCCGTTACCTAATAAGACGAACGAGCGACCGGAAACGTTGGGTGGCTCGTGGGATCAGCGTATCCAGCGATATTCGATTTCCGGTCGACCCGCACCGCCGTGCCGCGAGCTTCGCCGTACCTGGCCGATGTCGGCAAGGTGTTCGAGGTAGCGGCGGGCGGTGACGCGGGAGAGCCCGTTCCGCTCGCTCAGCTCGGTGGCGGAGAAGGCCCGGTGCTCGAGAGACAGCCGCGCGGTGATCGCGGCGAGAGTGTCGGGCGCGAGTCCCTTGGGAAGTGCGGTGTTCCCCGATCGGCGCAGGGCGGACAGGGCGGAGTCCACCTCGGCCTGCGTCGTCGGCGGCCCCTGGTTCGCGAGCCCGGCGTGGTAGGCGGCGAAACTCGCCAGTTTCCCGGCGAACGCGGGGAACCCGAACGGCTTGATCAGGTACTGCACGACCCCGACCGAGAGGGCCTCGCGCACGAGCCGCAGGTCCCGTTCGGCCGTGATCGCGATGACGTCGATCGGCAGCCGGGCGGCGCGGATGCTGCGGCACACGTCGAGCCCGTTGCGATCGGGCAGGTGCATGTCGAGCAGGACGAGTGTGATCGGCGTACCGCCCGGCCGCACCGAGTGTGCGATGAACCGCAGCGCGTCGCCGCCGGTGTGCGCGATTCCGGCGAGTTCGAAGCCGTCGACTCTGGTCACATAGGCCGCATGCGCGTCGGCGGTCACCGGTTCGTCGTCGACGACGAGCACCCGGATCACAACGGCACCGCGGCGCGGTTCGCGAGGGGGAGCTCGACGAGGATCGACGAGCCGCCGTCCCGGCTCGACGTGATCGTGCCGCCCGCGCGACGCACGGCCTGCAAAACGAGGGCGAGGCCGATGCCCCGGCCGAATGCGCCGGGTGCCTTGGTGGTCACACCGAGGCCCGTCGCGCGGGCGAACACGGCCGGGTCGAGACCGGGGCCGCTGTCGGAGACCTGTATGACGAGCCGGGCGGGCCCGGCGGGGTCGTCGCTGTTCGCAAGGTACACCTCGACCCAGCCTCCATCCGGCAGGCCCACTGCGGCATCGGCCGCGGCGTCGAAGGCGTTGTCGATGAGGTTGCCGAGCACCGTGACGAGATCGAGGGTGTGAATCCCGGCGGTGTCGAGGTTCGGGTCGCAGTCGATCGACAGGGCGAGGCCGTGCTCGCTCGCCTGGGCCGACTTGCCCAGCAGCAGGGCCGCGAGCACCGGTTCGGAGACGGCGGCCATGACTTCGTCGGTCAGCTGCTGGCTCACCGCGAGCTCGCTCGTCGCGAGGTGAAGCGCCTCGGCACCCCGGCCGAGTTCGATGAGCGAGACAATCGTGTGCAGCCGGTTCGCGAACTCGTGGGTCTGCGAGCGGAGCGCATCCGAGAGTACCCGCGTCGACCGCAGCTCGTCGGTGAGCCGGGTCACCTCGGTGTGGTCGCGCAGGCTCGTCACCGTCCCGACCGCGACGCTGGGCGCAAATCGTCCGGATGGGAGTGCCGGCTCCTGGTTCACGACGAGCACTTGGCTGTCGGTGAGATGGATCTCGTCGACTGCGGTGGCGCCGCTCGCGAGCACCGCGCGGAGTGACGGCGGCACAGCCAGCCCGGACACCGGGATCGCCTGGTCGTCGGTGCGCTGCCGCGGCAGCCCGAGCATCTCCGCCGCTTGGTCGTTGTAGAGCACGATCCGAGCGTCGGTGTCGACCAGCACGAGCCCCTCGCGCACCGAGTGCAGCACGGACTCGTAGAACGAGAACATCCGCCGCATCTGCTCCTGCCCACGGCCCCAGGTTGCGCGGCGGAGATAGAGGCTGAGACCCCAGGATCCCGCGGCGGCGATCAGGGCTGCGAGGAGGCCGAGCGCCATCACGAGAGGCAGCCTGGCGTTGATCGCGTCGGTGATAGCCCCGACGGTGATGCCGGCGGCGACCAGAGCGACGATCTCCTCCTTCTCGCCGAGGATCGGCACGACCGCGCGCACCGACGGTCCGAGCGTGCCGGGGAAGGTCTCGGTGAAGGAGTCGCCCGCGAGGGCGGGGGCGATCGTGCCGCGGAACTGCCTCCCGATCTCGTCAGGATCGGGGTGAGTGAGCCGGGTGCGGTCCGGCCGCATGATTGTGACGAAGTCCATGCCCGTGTCGGCGGCCAGGCGTGCGGCATAGGGCTGCAGCAGCGCGGTCGGATCGGGGGATGCCAGCGACTCGACCACGAACGGGTTATCCGCGATGGACGTCGCGATCGCGAGCGCTCGTCCCGCCGCATCGCTTTCCTCGCGCACGCGGGAGTCGACCACGAGCACCGTGAGGGTGACGGTCACGAACGCGAGGATCCCGAC
>JAJAZI010000088.1 GCA_026785785.1 Microbacteriaceae bacterium | reverse complement strand
CCCCCCCCATCCCGGCGGCCCGAACGGCCTACCCCGCTGCGCACGCCCTTGGTTTCGGGGGGGCGGGCGGCCGCGGCGTGCGCGCACCACGCCCCGACCCCGGCCCCGCCCGCCGCGCCGGCCGCCGCGGCGACCCCCCAGGGTCACACGACGAACACTGCCGGTCGCGCCCCCGTCACCCCCTTGCGGCGTCCCACCACGACAAAGAATGCGGCACCGGTCGAAATGAATGAGATCCTCACAGTCCACCCTCGCCAGTACCGCGACGCACAGGTCATCGCCGAGAGCTTCCGCGACGGCATCCCCGTTATCATCAATCTCTCCCAGATGAGCGAGCCGGAGGCCAGGCGCCTCATCGACTTCGCCAGTGGCCTCTCACAGGGCCTCTACGGCAAGATCGAGCGCGTCACCAAACAAGTCTTCTTGCTGTCGCCGGCCCACATCGTCGTCACCGGCGACCAGGCCGATGCCGAGCCAGAAGTCGATGCCTCGTTCTACGCCCAGAACTGACTATGCCCACGACTGACTGTGCCCAGAACTGGCTATGCCCAGAACTGATACTCAGCCGGATGAGCTAGCGTCGGAGCTGTGATCGTTTCTGTTATCGCGACCATCGCGTATTACGCCCTTTTCCTTTACCTCATCGCAATGTGGGCGCGATTCATCCTCGACCTCGCGCGCAACTTCGCCAAGGGCTGGCGACCGAAGGGGATTCTCGTCGTCGTGGCGGAACTCGTGTTCACCATCACGGATCCGCCGATCCGTGTGGTGCGTCGGTTCATCCCGCCGATCCGCCTCGGCGGAATCGCCCTCGACTTCGCCTGGAGCATCGTCTTGATTGCGGTACTGATCCTGATGTCGGTCGCCACGTCGTTGGCGTCCACAGCTGGGTAAGCCACCGGCGACGCTGTATTCTTGACTGCGTGTCCCGGAGGCGTCCTCCTACTCGCGGGCATTCTTTTGCTAGCTTTAGCAGCACGCACATTCATGCACGGCACGTGCATGTTCCAGATTATTTTGAGGTGACCCATGGCTCTGACTCCCGAAGACGTTGTCAACAAGCGTTTCCAGCCGACCAAGTTTCGCGAGGGCTACGACCAGGACGAGGTCGATGACTTTCTCGACGAGGTCGTCGTCGAGCTTCGCCGCCTGAACCAGGAGAACGAGGAGCTTCGCCAACGCCTCGTCGGCAGCGAGTCCCGCATCGGCGAGATTCAGCGTGGCGGAGGCCAACCTGCTCCCGCCGCCGAGCCCGTTGCCGCGGCTCCTGCCGAGCCCGCACCCGAGCCGGCAGTCGCGGCCCCCGCCGTCGTTGCAGCACCGGTGGCGTACGCAGCCCCGAGCGTCGAGTCTGAGACCGACAGCACCACCAACCTGCTGCAGCTGGCTCGCCGCCTGCACGAGGAGCACGTCCGTGAAGGAGTCGAGAAGCGCGAATCACTGGTCGCCGAGGGCAACGCCACGGCCGAGCGCGTCGTCAGCGAAGCCGAGGCCGCCGCGGCCAAGGTACAGGGCGAGGCCGAGGCCGCCGCGGCCAAGGTACAGGGCGAGGCCGAGGCCAACGCTGAGAGCGTCGTCACCGAGGCCGAGGCCACCGCAGCACGCCTCGTCAGCGAGGCGGAGGCAACGCAGCGCGCGCAACTCGCCAAGCTCGACAAGGATCGCACCGTTCTCGAGCAGCGCATCGACGAGCTCCGCATCTTCGAGCGGGAGTACCGCCAGAAGCTCAAGGGGTATATCGAGAGCCAGCTTCACGAACTCGACACCGTCGGATCGGCGAACAAGTCGGAGACCGCGTCAATGAGCCAGGGCGCCGGTGGCAACTGAGCCGACCGCGGCGGCACGTACGGCAGGGGTCAGCGTTCGGGCGATCTTCGCGCTCGTCACGGTGGCCCTCGCCGTCTTCGCCTTTGATCAGATAACGAAGTACTTCGTCGTCGAGAACCTGCCGCTCGGCGAGCCGGTCCCGGTGCTCGGCAACGTGCTGGATTTCGTGTTCGTTAAGAATCCGGGGGCGGCGTTCTCGTTCGCGAGCGGCGCCACCTGGATATTCTCGATCGCGGCATCCGTCGTGACGGTCTTCATCATTTTCTTCGCCCGCCGGATACGCTCCCTCACGTGGGCGATCATGTTCGGGATGCTGCTCGGCGGTACGCTCGGGAACCTCGCCGACCGGCTGCTGCGTGAACCGAGCTTCGGCCTCGGCCACGTGATCGACTTCATCCGCGTTGCCGGGTTCCCGGCGGTGTTCAATATCGCGGATTCGTTCATCGTCGCGAGCATGGGGCTGTTCATCATCCTCACGATCCGCGGGGTGGGGCTTGACGGCCAGCGCGAGGTGAAACCGGGTGCTGCCGGATCCGGCGCGGCCAGTCACGGCGTCGCAGACTCCACCCCCGCCGACTCCACCCCCGACGCCGCGGAGCGCTAGCAGACATGGAAACACGCAGCATGCCCGTCCCTGAGGGACTTGCGGGCGAGCGGGTCGACGCCGGGCTCGCCAAGCTCCTGGGCTTCTCGCGCACCTTCGCGGCCGAGGTCGCCGAGGCCGGGGGAGTGACGGCAGACGGAGCGGTCCTCGGCAAGTCCGACCGGTTGCACTCCGGGAGCTGGCTCGAGGTCAACTGGCAGTCGAGGGAGGCCCCGGTGATCGTGCCAGTGCACGTGCCCGACCTCACCGTCGTCCACGACGACGACGACATCATCGTCATCGACAAGCCCGTCGGTGTCGCCGCGCATCCCTCGGTCGGCTGGACCGGTCCGACCGTGCTCGGCGCGCTGGCCGGCGCCGGCTACCGCATCTCCACCTCCGGCGCCTCCGAGCGTGCGGGAATCGTGCACCGGCTCGACGCCGGCACGAGCGGCCTCATGGTCGTCGCCAAGTCCGAGCGGGCCTATTCCGAGCTCAAGCGCGCCTTCCACGACCGTGAGGTCGACAAGATCTACCACGCCGTCGTGCAGGGCCACCCCGATCCGCTCGCCGGGACGATCGACGCGCCGATCGGGCGACACCCCGGATCCAGCTGGAAGTTCGCGATCGTCTCCGGAGGCAAGGATTCGGTCACCCATTACGAGACGCTGGAGGCGTTCCCGAGCGCGTCGCTGCTCGAGGTGAACCTCGAGACCGGGCGAACACACCAGATCCGGGTGCACATGGCCGCCCAGCGGCACCCGTGCGTCGGCGACGCGATGTACGGTGCCGATCCGTCGATCTCGGCGAAGCTCGGACTGTCGCGCCAGTGGCTGCACGCGCTCCAGCTGAGCTTCCGGCACCCGGCCACCGGCGAAAGCGTCGTCTACAGGACGAACTACCCGGCGGACCTCCAGCACGCGCTGGATGTGCTCCGAAAAGACTGACCCCAGCCTTAGGCTGGAGGAAGCTTTTCACCTCGGTCTTCGGAGTAATTCTTGTCAGAGCGCGCCAATTCGTTCGTCCACCTGCACGTCCACAGCGAGTACTCGATGCTGGACGGCGCGGCGCGGGTTGGACCGCTGATCCAGGCGGCCGTCGACCAGAAGATGCCCGCGATCGCGATGACCGACCACGGCAACGTGTTCGGCGCCTACGACTTCTGGCGCACCGCGACCAAGGCGGGCATCAAGCCCATCATCGGCACCGAGGCCTACCTCACGCCCGGCACGGCGCGGGGCGACCGCACGCGAATCCGCTGGGGCAACGGCGGCCAGGACGACGTCTCGGGCTCCGGTGCGTACACCCACCTCACGATGCTCTCCTCCACGACCGAGGGCATGCACAACCTCTTCCGGATGTCGTCCCTCGCGAGCCTCGAGGGCTATTACTTCAAGCCCCGGATGGACCGAGACCTGCTGAGCACCTACGGGAAGGGACTCATCGCGACCACCGGATGCCCGAGCAGCGAGGTGCAGACGAGGCTCCGGCTCGGTCAGTACGACGAAGCCGTCACGGCGGCATCCGACTTCCGCGACATCTTCGGCAAGGAGAACTACTACTGCGAGATCATGGACCACGGCCTCGGCATCGAGCGCCGGGTCATGGGCGATCTGCTCCGTCTCGCGAAGCAGCTCGACCTCCCGCTGGTCGCTACCAACGACCTGCACTACACGCACTCGCACGACGCGACCTCGCACGCCGCCCTGCTCTGCGTGCAGTCGGGCACGACCCTCGACGACCCGAACCGATTCAAATTCGACGCCGACGAGTTCTACCTCAAGTCGGCCGAGCAGATGCGCCACCTGTTCCGCGACCACCCGGAGGCGTGCGACAACACGCTGCTCATCGCCGAGCGCTGCGACGTGAAGTTCGACGAAGACGCCAACTACATGCCCGTCTTCCCGGTGCCGGAGGGCGAGACGGAGCAGTCGTGGTTCGCCAAGGAGATCGAGGACGGCCTCAACCACCGCTACAAGGGCAACATCCCGCAGGCATCCAGCGAACGTGCGGCCTACGAGGTGGGCGTCATCTCGCAGATGGGGTTCCCCGGCTACTTCCTCGTCGTCGCCGACTTCATCAGTTGGGCGCGCACCAATGGCATCCGCGTCGGACCTGGGCGCGGCTCGGGAGCGGGCTCCATGGTCGCCTACGCGATGGGCATCACCGACCTCGACCCGCTCCAGCACGGCCTGCTGTTTGAGCGGTTCCTCAACCCCGACCGCGTCTCCATGCCCGACTTCGACGTCGACTTCGACGAGCGCCGACGCGGCGAGGTCATCCGTTACGTCACCGAGAAGTACGGCAGCGATCACGTCGCGCAGATCGTGACCTACGGCACGATCAAGGCCAAGCAGGCGCTCAAGGACTCCTCCCGCGTGCTCGGGTTCCCCTACGGAATGGGCGAGAAGCTCACCAAGGCGATGCCGCCGACGATCATGGGCAAGGACATCTCTCTCGCGGGGATCACCAACAAGGACGACCCGCGCTGGAAGGAGGCCGCGGATGTGCGTGCGGTGCTCGACGCCGACCCCGACGCCCGCACGGTCTTCGACACCGCGCTCGGTCTCGAGAACCTCAAGCGGCAGTGGGGCGTGCACGCCGCGGGCGTGATCATGTCGTCGAAGCCGCTGCTCGACATCATCCCGATTATGAAGCGGGAGCAGGACGGCCAGATCGTCACGCAGTTTGACTACCCCGCGTGCGAGGCGCTCGGCCTGATCAAGATGGACTTCCTGGGGCTGCGCAACCTCACGATCATCGACGACGCACTCGACAACATCAAGGCGAACCGCGGCGAGACGCCCGTGCTCGAGGACCTCGAACTCGACGATCCGCTCACCTATAAGCTGCTCGCGCGCGGCGACACGCTCGGCGTCTTCCAGTTCGACGGCGGCCCGATGCGATCGCTGCTGCGGCTCATGCGCCCCGACAACTTCGAGGACATCTCCGCCGTCGGCGCCCTCTACCGGCCCGGTCCCATGGGTGCCAACTCGCACACGAACTACGCCTATCGCAAGAACGGCCAGCAGGTCGTCGATTACATCCACCCCGAACTCTCCGAGGCGCTCAAGGACGTTCTCGGCACCACCTACGGCCTGATCGTGTATCAGGAGCAGGTCATGTCGATCGCGCAGGTGCTCGCCGGGTACTCGCTCGGCCAGGCCGACCTCTTGCGCCGCGCGATGGGCAAGAAGAAGAAGTCGGAGCTGGACAAGCAGTTCGAGGGCTTCTCCGCCGGCATGAAGTCCAACGGGTACTCCATGGCGGCCGTCACGACGCTGTGGGACATCTTGCTCCCGTTCTCCGACTACGCCTTCAACAAGGCGCACTCGGCCGCCTACGGCGTGCTGTCGTACTGGACGGCCTACCTTAAGGCGCACTACCCGGCCGAGTACATGGCCGCGCTGCTGACGAGCGTCGGCGACTCCAAGGACAAGCTCGCGATCTACCTCAACGAGTGCCGTCGCATGGGCATCAAGGTGCTCGCGCCCCACGTCAACGAGTCGATCGGCTACTTCGCCGCCGTCGGCGGCGACATCCGCTTCGGCCTCGGCGCCGTGCGCAACGTCGGGTTCGCGGTCGTCGACCTCATCCGGGCCTCCCGGGACGAGAAGGGCCGCTTCGAGTCGTTTCACGACTTCCTCGCGAAGGTGCCGATCGGCGCCGCCAACAAGCGCACCGTCGAATCGCTCATCAAGGCAGGGGCCTTCGACTCCCTCGGGTCGACTCGCCGCGCGCTCCTCGAGGTGCACGAGGATGCCGTCGACTCGGCCGTCACCGTCAAGCGCAACGAGGCCCACGGGCAGGTGGGCTTTGATTTCGATAGCCTCTGGGACGAGCCGGAGCAGCGCGTGTCCGTTCCCGAGCGCCCGGAGTGGTCCAAGCGGGACAAGCTCGCCTTCGAACGCGAGATGCTCGGGCTCTACGTCTCCGACCATCCGCTTGCCGGGCTCGAGCTGCAGCTCGCGAAGCACGCGAGCACGACCATCGCCGACCTCCTCGCGAGCGACGCGTCGATCGACGGCGAGACCGTGAACATCGCGGGGCTCGTGACGAGCGTGCAGCACCGCACCGCCCGCAACTCGGGCAACCAATACGGACTCGTCCAGATCGAGGACTTCGGGGGAGAGATCACCGTGATGTTCCTCGGCAAGACCTATCAGGAGTTCTCGCCCGCCCTCTCCAACGACCAGGTCGTCGTGATTCGCGGCCGGGTGAGCATGCGCGACGACGGCATGAACCTGCACGCCGTGAGCATGTTCAGCCCCGATCTCGGCCAGAGCCTCGGATCCGGCCCGCTCGTCATCAGCATGCCGGAGCACCGGGCCACGACCGACGTCGTGACCGACCTCAACGACGCCCTCATTCGTCACGCCGGCGACACCGAAGTGCGGCTCAAGCTCGTCAAGGGCGACACCGCGCGCCTGTTCGAGATCCCCTTCCAGGTGACAGTGAGTGCCGACCTCTACGGCGAGCTCAAGTCGCTGCTCGGCCCGAACTGCCTCAACTGACCGCATCCTGGCGGGGCCGCACGCGGCCGGCGTCCAGCGGGTGGCCGCTAAAGTTGGGAGCGCCATGATCCAGACCATCGACCTCCGCGGCCGCCGCCTCAGCCCTGCCGAACTCCTCTCGATCGTCCCGCGGTCGCACACCGACATCTCGGTGGCGACGGATGCCGCGAGCGCGCTCATCGACGATGTGCGCGCCCGCGGCGAGCAGGCGATTATCGACCAGGCGGAGCGCTTCGACGGGGTGCGGCCCGACCACGTGCGGGTGAGTGCCGGCGAGATCGCCGACGCCGTCGCCCGGCTCGAGCCCGCCGTGCGCGACGCGCTCGAGGAGGCCATCGACCGGGTCAGGGCCGGATCGGCCGCCCAGGTTCCCGCCCCCGCCGTCACCATGCTCGGCGACGGCGCCGAGGTCGTGCAGCGGTGGAGCCCGGTCGCACGGGTCGGCCTCTACGTTCCCGGTGGCAAGGCCGTATACCCGTCCAGCGTGGTCATGAACGTCGTGCCGGCACAGGTCGCCGGGGTGCGCTCCGTCGCCCTCGCCTCCCCGCCTCAGCGCGCCTTCGACGGAGCGATCCACCCGACCATCCTCGGCGCGGCCGGGCTGCTCGGGATCGACGAGATCTACGCCATGGGCGGTGCGGGGGCGATCGGAGCTTTCGCCTACGGCGTTCCCGGGCTGCTCGACCCCGTGCAGGTGATCACCGGGCCCGGCAACGTCTACGTCGCCGCAGCCAAGCGCCTGGTTCGCGGACAGGCGGGCATCGACTCCGAGGCCGGGCCCACCGAGATCCTCGTGATTGCGGACGGCACCGCCGACGCGCGACTCGTCGCCAGCGACCTGATCAGCCAGGCCGAGCACGACGAACTCGCCGCGGGTGTGCTCGTCACCGACTCCGCCGATCTCGCCGACCGCGTGCAGGTCGAGCTCGCGCGACTCGTGCCGCTCACCCACCACCGGGAGCGCGTGCAGATCTCACTGACCGGTGTGCAGTCCGCTGTCGTGCTCGTCGACGACCTCGCCGCGGCCGCCGACTTCAGCAACGCCTACGGACCGGAGCACCTCGCGATCCAGACAGCCGACCCGAAAACGATGCTCCCCAGCATCCTCAACGCCGGCGCGATCTTCCTTGGCGACCACTCGCCCGTGAGCCTCGGCGACTACCTCGCCGGATCGAACCACGTGCTGCCCACCGGGGGACAGGCTCGGTTCGCGTCCGGGCTCGGCGCCTACACGTTCCTGCGCCCGCAGCAGGTCGTCAGCTACGACCGCGCCGCCCTGCAGCGGGTGCGGGAGCAGGTTGTCGCCCTGTCGGGTGCTGAGGACCTCCCGGCACACGGGGCCGCGGTGATGGCCAGATTCACGGGCGACTGACGTTGCCCGTTTCGGCGGGCGCGGGCGTACGCTGGTGTCACCATGTTCTGCCCCTTCTGTCGTCATTCTGATTCTCGAGTCGTCGACTCCCGCACCAGTGACGACGGTTTGTCGATCCGCCGTCGCCGGCAGTGCCCGGAGTGCGGGCGCCGATTCTCGACCACCGAGACCGCGAGTCTCAATGTCGTCAAGCGCAGCGGCGTGATCGAGCCGTTCAGCCGCGAGAAGATCGTCTCCGGCGTCCGGAAGGCCTGCCAGGGCCGGCCGGTTACCGACACCGACCTCGCGATCCTCGCGCAGCGGGTCGAGGAGGCCATCCGGGCCACCGGGGCATCGCAGATCGACGCCAACGACATCGGCCTGGCGATCCTCCCGCCGCTGCGGGAACTCGACGAGGTCGCCTACCTGCGGTTCGCGAGCGTCTATCAGGGGTTCGACTCCCTCGACGACTTCGAGACCGCGATCGCGTTGCTGCGAGTCGAGCACGATGAGGCGCTCTCCGCAGACTAAAGCCGTGCAGAGTAGAGCCGTGCTGAGTAGGGCCGTGCTGAGTAGGGCCGTGCTGAGAAGGGCGGTGGCGAATACGCCGGGCGCGGTACACGGGTCACAGCCTGCTGGCGCTACCCTGAGTCTCGGTATGTATTCCCTCTTCTTCTCACTCGTTCTGCGCCGCCTCGACCCCGAGCGGGCCCATCACTTGGCGTTCACCGTCATCCGGCTCCTCCCGCGCATCGGCGTCGGTTCGCTGCTGCGCCTCGCCACCCGGCCGGACCCGTCACTTGCGACGACCGCCCTCGGGCTGGAGTTCGACTCGCCGTTCGGTGTCGCTGCCGGTTTCGACAAGGACGCCGAGGGCGTGCGCGGCCTCTGGCAGCTCGGATTCGGTCACGTCGAGGTCGGCACGCTCACGGCCCTCGCACAGCCGGGCAACGGGAGGCCGCGGCTGTTCCGCCTGATCGCCGATCGTGCGGTCATCAACCGGATGGGGTTCAACAACGGGGGCTCGGCCGCCGCCGCCCCGCGCCTGCGCCGTGAACGCGCCAGGACCCGCCGCCCCATCATCGGAGTGAACATCGGCAAGTCGCGGGCCGTCGAGGTTGACAGTGCGATCCCCGACTACAT
>JAJAZI010000087.1 GCA_026785785.1 Microbacteriaceae bacterium | reverse complement strand
CTATCGGGCTCCGCGTGCGCTCGATCGTCGAGCGCCGCAAACTCCCCCACTGAGTAGAATCGACGGCGGCGTCGCAATTTCGCCGAAAGGAATCCCCATGAAAATTCTCGTCACCGGCGGGGCCGGTTTTATCGGCTCGAACTTCGTCAGGCGCACCCTCCAGGACGCCTATGACGGACTCGACGGCGCCGAGGTCGTGGTGCTCGACTCCCTCACGTACTCCGGCAACCTGGAGAACCTCGTCTCGGTCGCCGACTCGCCGCGGTACACCTTCGTGCACGGTGACATCCGCGATGCCGCCCTGCTCGACACCCTCTTCCCCAACATCGACGCGATCGTGCACTTCGCGGCAGAGTCCCACGTCGACCGCTCGGTGCGCGACGCGTCGATCTTCGTCGAGACGAACGTGCTCGGCACCCAGCAGCTGCTCGACGCGGCGCTGCGCAACGATGTGAAGCGCTTCGTGCACGTCTCGACCGACGAGGTCTACGGCTCGATCGCCGCAGGATCGTGGGACGAACAGCGCCCGCTCGAGCCCAACTCCCCCTACTCGGCGTCCAAGGCCGGAAGCGACCTGCTCGCGCGGAGCTATTACCGCACGCACGGGCTCAACGTCTCGATCACGCGCTGCTCGAACAACTACGGCCCGTACCACTTTCCCGAGAAGGTCATCCCGCTGTTTGTCACCAACCTGATCGACGACAAACACGTTCCGCTCTACGGCGAGGGCAACAACATCCGGGACTGGCTCCACGTCGACGACCACACTCGCGGTATCGCGATGGTGCTGACGCGCGGCCGAGCCGGCGAAATCTACAACATCGGCGGCGGAACGGAGCTCACCAACAAGGAGCTCACCCAGCTGCTTCTCGACGCGACCGGCACCGACTGGTCGTACGTCGACCGCGTGCAGGACCGTCTCGGCCACGACCTGCGCTACTCGGTCGACATCAGCAAGATCCGGTCCGAACTCGGCTACGAGCCGCTCGTCCCATTCGAGCAGGGCCTGAACGACGTCGTCCAGTGGTACCGCGACAACCGGCAGTGGTGGGAGCCTCTCAAGGAGCGCGCCGCCCTGAGCGCGCTGTGACCCGCTTTCTCGTCACCGGCGCCGGCGGGATGCTCGGCCAGGACCTCCTCGCCGCCCTCGCCGGGCGCGAGGTGACCGCCCTGTCCCGCTCCGACCTCGACGTGACCGACCTTGACGCCGTGCGCGCCGCGGTCGCCGGCCACGACGTCGTGATCAACGCGGCCGCCTATACGAAAGTGGATGACGCCGAGTCCGACGAAGAGTCGGCGTTCACCGTGAACGCGACCGCCGCCGGACACCTCGCGACGGCGACCGCGGAGGTGGGCGCGATTCTCGTGCAGGTGTCGACCGACTACGTGTTCGACGGCACGGCGACGACCCCCTACGCGGAGCACACACCGCTGCGTCCGGTCTCCGCCTACGGGCGCACCAAGGCGGAGGGCGAGCGGCTCGTCGCCCAGGAGAACCCCGACCGCGGCTACCTCGTGCGCACCGCGTGGCTGTACGGCGCTGGCGGCCCCAACTTCGCCGCGACGATGCTGAAGCTCGCCGCGCAGCGCGACGAGCTGTCGGTCGTCGACGACCAGGTCGGCCAGCCCACCTGGACCCTCGACCTCGCGAAGAAGATCGTCGAGCTCGTGGATGCTGGTGCCCCCTTCGGCACCTACCACGGCACGAACTCGGGGCAGGGGAGCTGGTTCGACTTCGCCCGCGCCGTGTTCGCGAATGCGGGACTCGACCCCGAGAGGGTGCGGCCGACGGACAGCTCCGCCTTTCAGCGTCCGGCGCCCCGACCCGCCTATTCTGTTCTCGGGCACGACGCCTGGCGTTCCGCCGGCCTCGCCCCGATGCGCGACTGGCGGGAAGCGCTCGGGGACGCGATGAGCCGGGGAGTTGTGACAACGCAGTGACGACAACGCTTCGGGTCATCGTGGACGACATCGTCGCCCCCGGGTCCGGTGGAGCCGCGCGCTACGCCGAGGAGCTCACGCGCGAGCTCATCCGTACCGTCCCGGCCGGATGCGAGGTCAGCGGCGTCGTGTCGGCCTCCCCCGAGTCGGACTACGACACCCTGCACCTGCTGCTTCCGGGCCTGTCCGACCTGTTCAAGAGCGCCCTCGCGCGGCGCGAACTCCACCTCGCCTGGCAGCACGGCGTCACGAAGCTCCCCGGCCGCGGGATGATCCACGCGCCGAGCCTGCTCGCTCCCCTCGGCAAGCGGGACCAGGCGGCCGACCCCAGCGGACAGACCGTCGTCACGATCCACGATGCCGTCGCCTGGACGCATCCGGCGCTCATCAGCCCGCGGCAGGGATCTTGGCAGAAGGCGATGGCCAAGCGCGCCTTCAAGCACGCGGACGCGGTCGTCGTGCCGACCCACGCCGTCGCGCACGATCTCGCCGAGATTTACGACTTCGGCGACCGGATCCGGGTGGTCGGCGGAGCGGTGGGCTCGCGGCTCGCACTGCCCGTCGATGCGAAAGACCGCGCCACGGGGCTGGACCTGCCCAACCACTACATCCTGAGCGCCGGCACGATCGATTCCCGCAAGGGCCTCGAACCACTCATCCGCTCGCTCGCGAGTGAGCACGACACCGGTCTTCCTCTGCTCGTCGCCGGACCCGAGGGCTGGAACGCCCCCGACCTCGACGCCATCGCGGCCGAGGTCGGCCTCGACCCGTCGCGGGTGCGGCGCCTCGGCGTGCTCTCCGACAGCGACCTCGCGGTCGCTATCGACCGGGCATCCGTCTTCGCCTTCCCGAGCCTCGCCGAGGGGTTCGGCCTGCCGCTCATCGAGGCCTTCAGCCTCGGCACCCCCGTGGTCCACTCCGATGCGCCCGCGATCGTCGAGGTCGCTGCCGGCGCCGGGGTCGCGGTTCCGCTCGCCGACGAGGACGGCTACCCGGACCGCCTCGCCGCCGCGATCGCCTCGGTGCTCGCCGACGCGACACTCGCCGAGCGGATGCGCTTCTCCGGCCTCGACCGGGCCGCCGCGTTCAATTGGCGCGACTCGGCCCAGCAGGTCTGGCAGCTGCACGCAGACCTCTAGCCGGTCAGGCCCCCAGCCGGTCCGTGGAGGGCGTCAGCCCCCCGCGCCCGCTGTCAGCGACCCCTCGAGCGTTGTGCGCACGAGCTCGTGGATCATCGCGTAGTCGGGGTTCAGGGTGTCGACGACCCCGGGGACGAGCTCCAGCTCCGTGATCGGCACGGTTCTCGTCTTCGTGGCGACATCGACGAACCGGGGCAGCATAACCGAGGGGACATCGGTCTTCACGACCTGGGTGCCCGCCTGGGCGACGCTCTGGAACTTGCCGAGCACGTTCGCTGGCGCGAATTGGGTGAGGATCGCGGTCTGCACCTGCCGTTGGCGCGCCATCCGGTCGTAGTCGGACGTGTCGAACCTCGACCTCGCGTACCAGAGCGCGCCCTCGCCGTCGAAGCGCTGCAGTCCCGGCTCGAGGATGTACATGGGCTCCGAATCGGTGATCACCCCGATCGGGGTGCGCTCGGCAACCTCGATCTCCACGCCGCCCAGGGCGTCGACGAGCTGGGCGAACCCCTGCATGTCGATCAGCACGAAGTACTGGATCTCGAGCCCCGTGACACCGGACACGGCATCCCTGGTGGCCTCGATGCCGGGCGTGCTCCCTCCGACGTTCGCGTCGGGGTACAGCTCCGGATGCTCCTCGCCGTAGGTGAACAGGTAGTTGATCAGGCACTCATCGCCGCACTCGTACCCATTCGGGAACGGCCCCCAGAGCGGCGAACCCTCGGAGAACGTCGCCCGTTCGAAGTTGCGCGGGATTCCGATCATCGTCGCGGCGCCGGTCTCGACGTCGATGCTCGCGAGGGAAATGCTGTCGGGCCGCAGACCCGAGCGGTCGGGGCCGGCGTCGCCGCCCAGCAACAGGATGTTGTAGCGGCCGTCCACGGGGTCCTGGTAGCTGCCGTCGGCGAAGAGCTCGGTGAGGGTCGTGCGGGCGACTCCCGCGACCATCGCGGCGTAGCTCGCGGTTCCGGCGGTAAGCACGAGCGCAAGAACGGCGAGTCCCGCAATGAACGGGCGCACCTTCGGGCGGGCCCGAACGAGACGCACGACGCGGAGCGTGTCGAGGGTCAGTACGATCCACAGGGCGACGTAAGCGACGAGCACGCCCTGCACGATGGTGAGGGCGACGACATTCGACGCGATCCAGTAGATCGCGGTCGGCCAGGCGAAGAACAGGATGGCCGCGACGGCGAGGATCCCCCACAGCACAAAGGTCATCGTGACGCCGAGGCGCCCGAGACGGCGGCTTCCCGCGAGCAGCTGGGCCGAGCCTGGGACGAGGATGTTCAGCCCGACGAGCCACCAGCCACGCTTGGTCATCGTGCCTGGCGACTTCAGGTCGGGGTGCCTCACCGGGCTGACGGTGCTCACAGGGTGGACTTGAGCGCGGCGTTCTTCTCGGCGACACGGGTCTCGAGGTCCCGGGCGTGCTCAGCGAGTTTGGCGGTGAGGTCGGCGTCGGACGACGCGAGGATTCGGATTGCGAGGAGGCCGGCGTTGCGCGCCCCGCCGATCGAGACGGTCGCGACGGGAACTCCAGCGGGCATCTGCACGATCGAGAGCAGCGAGTCGAGCCCGTCGAGCGTCGACAGCGGAACGGGAACGCCGATTACGGGCAGGGTCGTCACCGAGGCGAGCATGCCGGGAAGGTGGGCCGCCCCGCCAGCTCCGGCGATGATGGCGCGGATGCCGCGACTGGCGGCCTCCTTGCCGAAGGCGATCATCTTCTCCGGAGTCCGGTGCGCCGAGACCACCTCCACCTCGGCGGCAACGCCGAATTCGGCGAGCACGTCGGCGGCGGCGCGCATCACGGTCCAGTCGGAATCCGACCCCATGACCACGGCAACGAGGGGATCAGGCATGGACACTATCGTAGTTTGCCCGAGCCCGCCCTGCCGCCGCGCCCGAGCGTGTCTCAGCCCGCCGCCTCGCTCCCGAGCAGCGCTGCCGCCGAGCGCGCACGCCAGACCACCTCGTCGAGGTCGTCGCCGCCTGCTGTGGCGTGCCCGATCTTGCGTCCGGGCCGAGGGTCCTTGCCGTAGGCGTGCAGCTTGACCGTCGGCTGGTCGGCGAGCGCGGCCGGGTAGCGGTCGGTGAGCGAGCCGGTCACGGGACCGCCGAGCACGTTGACCATGACCGACCACGCGTCGCGGCATCCGGTGGCTCCGAGCGGGAGGTCGAGCACCGCCCGGAGGTGCTGCTCGAACTGGCTGGTGGTGGACCCGTCGATCGTCCAGTGCCCGGTGTTGTGCGGACGCATCGCGAGCTCATTCACCATCAGGCGGTCGTCGGTCGTCTCGAACAGTTCCACCGCGAGCACACCCGTGACGTCGAGCTCGCGCGCGACCGTCGTCGCGATGTCGAAGGCGACATCGGAAATTCTGCCGGCGGATGCTGGTGCCGGGGCGATGACCTCGGCGCACACGCCGTCGCGCTGCACGCTCTCGACGACGGGCCAGCCGACGATCTCGCCCGATGGGCGCCGCGCGACGAGCTGGGCGAGCTCCCGACGGAAGTGCACGAGCTCTTCGACGAGCAGCGGCATGCCGTCGCCGAGCCAGTCGGCCGCATCGGCGGCATCCGTCACAATCTTCACGCCCTTGCCGTCGTAGCCGCCGGTCGCGGTCTTGAGCACTGCCGTGCCGCCGTGGCTGTCGAGGAACGCGGCGAGGTCGTCGGCCGTGCCGCCGCGGGCCCAGTCCGGCACGGGCAGCCCGAGCGCGCTCAGGCGCTCGCGCATCAGGATCTTGTTCTGGGCCAGCAGCAGCGCGTGCGGTCCTGGGCGTACCGCGACGCCGCGCTCGACGAGCGTGGACAGGATCTCCTGGGGCACATGCTCGTGGTCGAACGTGATCACGTCGACACCCTCGGCGAACCGGAGGACCGTGCCCTCATCGCGGTAGTCCCCGACGGTCGTGACCGCGAGGCTGGCGGAACTCCCGTCGATCTCCGCGAGGACCCGGATCTCGATTCCGAGGCCGAGAGCCGCGGGAATCATCATTCTGGCGAGCTGTCCGCCGCCGATCACACCAAGGATGGGAGTCATGGGTTTTCTTTCAGGAACATAGTGATTGCTGCGATTAGACTGCCGATTCGGCGTGATCCCCATCTTTGCCTATCAACCGGGAGGGCGCATGCGAAGCATCATCGGTCAGTTCACCCGCTTCGGCCTGGTCGGCATCGTCGGTCTCGTCATCGACATCGGGATGTTCAATCTCCTCCGCGCCACGGTGCTCTCCCCCGAGGCCTACGGCGAGGGTCCTCTCCTGGCGAAGGTGATCTCCGTCTCGCTCGCGATTGCGGCGAACTGGGCCGGCAACCGGTACTGGGCGTTCCGTCCCCACCGCAGCACCACAGCGCTCCGTGAGGGGATCGCGTTCGCGATCGTGAGCGTCGGCGGGATGCTCATCGCGCTCGGCTGCCTCTGGATCTCGCACTACCTGCTGGGGTTCCAGAGCGCGCTCGCCGACAACATCTCGGCCAATATCGTCGGCTTCGCCCTGGGCACCGCGTTCCGCTTCTGGCTCTACCGCAGCTGGGTGTTCGCCCCCGGGAGCGGGTCAGGGACGTCCGAGCGCCCGGTACAGCCATCCGGCCGCGCGCCACTGGACGGGGTCGAGGCAGTTGCGCCCGTCTACGATGGCGCGGGTCGCAACCGCTGAACCCACAACGCTCGGGTCGAGAGCGCGATACGACTTCCACTCTGTGAGCAGGGCCACGGCGTCGGCACCCCGCACCGCGTCGTCGACGGATGCGGCGTAGTTGAGGTCGGGGAAGCGGCGGCGCGAGGTCTCGACGGCTTCGGGGTCGGTCGCCACGACGTCGGCGCCGAGAGCGGCGAGCCGCACCGCAACATCGAGCGCAGGGGAATCCCGCACGTCGTCGGAATCCGGCTTGAACGCGAGGCCGAGCACGGCGATCCTCTTGCCAGCGACGTCGCCGCCCACAACCTCCGTGACAAGGTCGACCATGCGCTCGCGGCGGCGCAGGTTGATGCTGTCGACCTCGCGCAGGAAGCTGAGCGCCTGGTCGACGCCGAGCTCCTCCGCGCGCGCCATGAATCCGCGGATGTCCTTCGGCAGGCACCCGCCGCCGAAGCCGAGTCCGGCGTTGAGGAACTTGCGGCCGATGCGCGCGTCGTAGCCGATCGCATCCGCGAGCTGGGTCACGTCGGCGCCGGTCGCCTCGGCAACCTCCGCCATCGCGTTGATAAACGAGATCTTGGTGGCGAGGAACGCATTGGCGGCGACCTTGACGAGCTCGGCGGTGGGGAAGTCGGTGACGACCTTGGGGGTCCCCAGCGCCAGCGCAGAGGCGTAGACGGAGTCGAGGAGCTGCTCACCGACGCTGTCGCCGGTGGCAAGACCGTAGACGAGTCGATCGGGGGTGAGGGTGTCCTTCACGGCGAACCCCTCCCGCAGAAACTCGGGGTTCCAGGCGAGCGTGGCCCCGCTGCCGACCGAGCGCACGACCTCGGCGAGGCGTGCGGCGGTGCCGACCGGCACCGTCGACTTGCCCACGACGAGGTCGCCGTCACGCAGGTGGGGCAGCAGGCCCGTCACCGCCGCGTCAACATAACGCAGATCGGCGGCATTGCTCTCGCCGAGTTGCGGGGTTCCAACGGCGATGAAGTGCACCGCAGCCCCGCTCACCTGCGAGATGTCCGTCGTGAACGTCAGCCGGCCCGAGGCCATGGCCGAGCTGAGCAGCTCGGGCAGGCCCGGTTCGAAGAAGGGCGGGCGGCCCCCGGCGAGCAGGGCGATCTTCGCGGCATC
Source organism: Microbacteriaceae bacterium (assembly GCA_026785785.1). GTDB lineage: Bacteria > Actinomycetota > Actinomycetes > Actinomycetales > Microbacteriaceae > Marisediminicola. Next base: position 16,689 of record JAJAZI010000087.1, on the reverse strand, counting down.
GACGTCGACGCCGATGACCTCGTGCCCGAGGTCGGCCATGCAGGCGGCGTGGACGGTGCCGAGGTAGCCGCACCCGATAACCGATATTTTCATGGACCTTCTCATTCGCTTCGGCGGGAACCCCAGCCTAATCGGGCCCGGATCATCGCACGCCCCACGCCGTCGTCTCGTCCGACGCGCCCGACTGCTCGGCCTGACGCCTCGCGGCGATCGGGTTGAGGCTCTTCTCCATGAGGTCGTGCAGGGCGGCCTGCACGAGGTCGGCACTCGGCGCATCCTTCATGACCACCGGGTTCTCGAGTCCCGTGTTGATGATCACATCGCCGCTGCGGAACAGGGTCTGCAGAGCGTTCTTGCGCACGGAGACATCGTAGCCGCGGCTGTGCAAGAGCTCCTGCCTCGTGCGCACGAACAGCCCGTAGCGCAGCACGATGCGCCTCGTCGTGATGATGTACCGCTGTGCGAGCCAGACCAGCAGTGGAAGCATCCACAGCGACACGATCACCGCGGCGCCGCCGGCGAGCACGGCGAGGTTCTGCCACTCCTCGTCGAAGCGCCCGTAGAAGTAGGCGATGGCCCCGACCCCGCCGATCAGGACGAGCGAGGGCCAGAACATCGCACGCCCGTGCGGCCGGAGGCTCGCGACAATACGCTCTGGTTCAGGGCCTGGCTGGCCGGGCTCCGATGACATTCTTCATTCATACCGCAGATGTGTCACGTCGCCTGCGGCGACAGCCTGAACCCGGCCATCCGTCTCCCGTTTGACGCACAGCCGCCCGGAGCGGTCGATGTCGATCGCGGCGCCGGAGAGGTCGTCCCCGCCGGGCAGGTGCACCCGTACGCGCTGCCCGAGCGTGCTGCACGACTCGGAGACCTGCTCGCGGATGCCGCTGACGTCCGCGTCGCCGCCGAGGTGGAGGAACTCCCGGTACAGCGGCCGGAACCCGGCCAGCCAGCCGGCGAGGACGGCGTCGGCGAGGTCGTCGCCGGACAGGGTCGCCCCCTCGAGGCCCAGCGATGTCGAGTTGGGCGTCGGGAGGCCGTCCGCCGGGATTGCGAGGTTGACGCCGACGCCGAGAACGAGGCCATCGCCGCCGGGCAGAAGCTCCGCGAGGACCCCGGAGACCTTGCGGCCGCGCACGAGCACGTCGTTGGGCCACTTGAGCTCGGTGCCGTCCGACGGCAGAAGCTCGGCGATCGATCTCGTCAGGGCGAGGCCCGCGATGAGCGGGATCCAGCCCCAGTGGCTGAGTTCGAGCGATTCCCCCGCGGGAAGCCGAGGGCGCAGCAGCACGGAGGCGGCGAGCGTCTGGCCGGGCGGCGCGATCCACTCGCGCCCGAGGCGGCCGCGACCGGCGGTCTGGTTCGCTGTCGCGACGACCGTGAATTCGGGAGCCGAATCGGCGAGCGCGAGCAGCGCATCGTTGGTCGATGTGGTCTCGTCGAGCACGCCGACGTGGGCGATGGCCGAGCTGCGCGGAAGATGCATACACCAAGGGTACGGTTTCGGTGCACGGCGAGTGCCGGATGCTGTGGGGATTCGACAACGTCCCGGCGCTCGGTTCGTCGGTAAGGTGAACGCGTGACTTCTGACGACACTGCCGAGCCTGACCTGTACACAACAGCGGGCAAACTCGCCGACCTCAAGGTCCGATACCACGAAGCGGTGACCGCGAGCGGAAACGCCGCGATCCGAAAGCAGCATGCGAAGGGAAAGAAGACCGCCCGCGAGCGCATCGAGCAGCTCCTCGACCACGGCTCCTTCGTCGAGCTCGACGAGTTCGTGCGACACCGCACCCACGCCTTCGGCATGGAGAAGTCCAGGCCATACGGCGACGCGGTCGTGACCGGCACCGGCACGATCCACGGTCGGCAGGTCGCGGTGTACGCGCAGGACTTCACCATCTTCGGCGGCTCGCTCGGCGAGGTGGCCGGCGAGAAGATCATCAAGGTCATGGATCTGGCCCTCAAGACGGGCGTTCCGATCATCGGCATGCTCGACTCCGGTGGCGCGCGCATCCAGGAGGGCGTCGTCGCCCTCGGCAAGTACGGCGAGATATTCCGGCGCAACACGGCGGCATCCGGGGTCATCCCGCAGATCTCCATCGTGATGGGCCCCGCCGCGGGAGGCGCCGTCTACTCTCCGGCCCTCACCGACTTCGTGATCATGGTCGACAAGACCAGCCAGATGTTCGTCACCGGGCCCGACGTCATCAAGACGGTGACGGGCGAAGACGTGGGCATGGAGGAGCTCGGCGGCGCGCTCACCCACAACCAGAAGTCCGGCGTCGCGCACTACCTCGCGAGTGACGAGAACGACGCGCTCGACTACGCGCGCGCTCTGCTGAGCTATCTTCCCGACAACAACCTCGCCGAGCATCCGCTCTACGCGAGCGACGTCGAGCTCGAGATCACCGATGCCGACCGCAAGCTCAACACGATCATCCCGGACAGCCCCAACCAGCCCTACGACGTGAAGTTCATCATCGAGCACATCGTCGACGGCGGGGAGTTCCTCGAAACGCAGCCACTCTTCGCGCCCAACATCGTCGTCGGCTTCGGCCGCGTTGAGGGGCGCGCCATCGGCATCGTCGCCAACCAGCCGAGCGCCATGGCCGGCACGCTCAACATCGAGGCCGGCGAGAAGGCCGCGAGATTTGTGCGCTTCTGCGATGCCTTCTCGATCCCGATCCTCACGCTCGTGGACGTTCCCGGCTACCTGCCCGGCACCGAGCAGGAATGGACCGGCGTCATCCGCCGCGGGGCCAAGCTGCTGTACGCCTACGCGGAGGCCACGGTTCCCCTCGTGACGGTCATCACCCGCAAGGCCTACGGCGGCGCGTACATCGTCATGGGCTCCAAGCAGCTCGGCGCCGACCTCAACTACGCTTGGCCGACCGCCGAGATCGCCGTCATGGGCGGCCAGGGGGCGGTCAACATCCTCTACCGCGCAGAGATCAAGCAGGCGGAGGCGGACGGCGAAGACGTCGCCGCGGTGCGCACGCGGCTCGCGAACGAGTACACCTACAACGTGGCGTCACCGTTCCTCGCGGCGGAGCGCGGCGAACTCGACGGAATCATCGAGCCCGCCGCGACACGCGTCGCGATCGTCAAGGCGCTGCGTGCGCTGCGCACGAAGCGCGCGTCGCTGCCGCCGAAGAAGCACGGGAACATCCCGCTGTGAGCGCTGTGCCCGAGGGCGAGGCCAGCGCCGAGATCACCATCCTCGCCGGTGACCCCTCCGCCGCGGAGCTCGCCGCGATCACCGCCGTGGTCACGGCTCTCGCCGAGGAGCTCTCCGACGACGCGCTCTTCGAGCTCGGCAGCGGTCAGAGCGCGTGGCAGCGGAGCCAACGGGCCCTGCGCAGCCCGCTCCTGCCGGGGCCGGGTGCCTGGCGCTCGTTTTCGGGCTAATGCCCCCCAGAGTGGGGGTGTTTGCGTCGATTCCGCGGTTGGGAACGAGCACAGTTGCGGATTCCGCATCAGGTGTCACGGATTTCGTCGTCGCCGGGAGAGCGGGCGGGGCGAATGCCCCGTCACGGACGAAATGTACCCCGTGATCCGTTGCCGACCTCCCGTCGTTATTGGGCCGCTGTGACCCCGAACGGGTGACAGCGTGCAAAATTGTCCCCCGGAAGTCCCCTAAAGAGACGACTTTCCGGGCCCCACGGTTCGTTGCATGATTGATCTCGCTAGGTGTTGCTCAATGAGCACACCGCCAATCATTAGCCGACTAGGGTAAGCGGGCTAATGCATTGGGGGCGAGTCAGGGCGGTATTCGGGTTATCGCCCTGACTCGGGGATTCGGGTAGGACCGGCCTCAGGCCGGTCCTATCTCTCGTTAACCCGCCGCCTCCAGCGCGTGTGCAGTGCGCTCGACGACGCGCGGGATTTCGAGCCACAGGTCGATCTCGTCGTCGTCATCGTCCTCGGACTCCTGGCCGAGCGCCGAGCTGGTGCCGTCATTGCCCGAGCTCAGTCCGACGACCGTCACGGCCGTCTCGGAGCCGTGCGGCACCGTCCTCGCGATGATCCGGTCGGCCTTCGAGCCGCCGATCGCCTCGGCGAGGTGGTTGAGCACGCGATCCAGCTCGTCCTCGGACAGGTCGTCGATTCCGCCCTCGTCGAGCAGCGTGACGGTCGTGCCACGCCTGCGGGAGGCCATGACCTCGTGTCGCACCCGATCGTTGAGCAGCTTGCGCCCGCGGATCTCATCGCGGATCGCCCCCTCGAGGAGCATGCACTCCTCCCGCTGGGCATCCGAGAGGTCCCCGCCTCTCGCGACGATCTCCCGCAGCATGGGAACGGCCATCCGGCTGGTCTGGCCGAGCCGGAACTGGCGCTCGAACACGTGCGCCTCCTGCGCCGCGCGCCACTCGGCGGCCTCCCGCTCGGCGAGGGCGTAATGACGAGCGTCGCGGCCGGCCGAGGCGAGGGAGTAGGCGAGCGCGTGGGAGATCGCGACCCAGATGATGCTCCCGAGGGCTCCGAACTCGAGCAGGGCGCCGAAGCCCTGCCACGCGACGGTCTGCACGGCCAGGGCGCCGACGCCGATCCAGGCGAGCGACTGGCGCCGCCTGGTCGAGGTAATGACCATGAGCGTGCCAATCGCGGCCGTATGCCAGGCGGCGTAGCTGTTGCCCGGCCCGGCCGGCAGCTGGCTCGTGACGAGCAGCGCGACGGCAAGCGAGACCGCGACGTTGAACGATGCCATCCAGATCGGCATCCGGGTCGACTTCGTCGGCCACAGGCTCGCGGTCGTCGCGATCGCGTAGAGCACCATCGCCGCGATGTACGGTCCGTTCTGCACCGGGACGTCGATCGACACCGCCGCGAGCAGCAGGTGATAGGCCGAGAACACCGCCGCGAGGATCACGATGAGATAGCGGGGAATCGAGATGCTCACGACGCCACGCCCTCGCCCGTGGCAACCGGCACAGCGCCCTCGCCGGCATCCCGGCCGCTGTCGGGCCAGACACTCTCAGCGGCCGGCCAGCGGATCGTGATGACGGTGCCCTCGCCGGCGCGGGAATCCACGTCGACGTGGCCGCCGGCATTGCTGACCCGCTCGAGAATAGAGATCCTCAGCCCGATCCTCGCGGTCGGCACCGCCTGAGGATCGAATCCGGCACCGGTATCGCCGACGACCACGACGACTCCACCCCCGGGCGCACAGCGCACCCCAACCCACCTATTGATGCCGGGAGCGGAACCGGCGTGCTGGGTGCTGTTGACCATCGACTGCACGGCCGCCGAGTACACGCTCTCCGCGGCCTGCGACGGGAGGTCCCAGTCGCTGATGTCGCCGGACCGGTACTCGAACGGAACCGAGAGGGCGTCGGCCGCCGACCGGATCCGCAGCGCGAGATCGCGCACCCGCACCTTCGTCGCGTCATCCGGCGACGACGCCGCGGCGTCCCTCAGGTAGCCCATCGCATTGCTCGCCATGCGCGCGGCGAGCGCCTCCGCCTCCGGGGCGTGGGACCGCGCCGCCGAGATGAGGGTGGTGAGCACGCTGTCGTGCACGATCGCGTCGACCTCCACCCGCTCGACCTCGGTGGCGTGCTGGCGCACGGCGTAGGAGTAGCGATTGATCGCGGTCGACTGGGCGAGGTCGACCGACGCCGCCGCCTGCCGAAGCATCGTGATGATGATGAGAACGGTGCCGCCCAGGATGATCGCGTAAATCACGTCGTAGGCGGCGAGGTCGAGCGGTGCCGCCCCTCCGGCAGGCGTCACCCGCACGATGCCGTAGGTGAGCGGGGCGACCACGAGCGCCACGACGGCGGCCCACACGGGCCAGGCGACGACGGCGGCGGCGGTTGCCACGGTGCAGATGAACCATGGCCAGGGGCGCTGGTCAGACACGACGGCCACATCGGCCACGCCGATGGGCCAGGTCGCCATCACGACGAACCAGGCCACGGCGACGAAACCGTTGACGATCAGCACCCACCGCTTCAGGATTGATGCGGCGACCGACAGCAGCAGCCCGCCGAAGAGGAGCACCTGGGCGAAGAATGACCACCCCAGGGTCATGAACGGGGACTGCTCGAGCAAGACGGGGACCGTCTGGGCGCCGAACACGAGCCCGAAGACCGCCGTCGAGCGGGAGACCACCGTCTCGATCTGGCGACGGCTGATCGGGTTTCGGGATGTTCGCGGCTGTCCCATCCCCCCGCGGGGTGGTTCCTTAGCGGCCATCACCGGCTTCCGGGTCGAGCCCCGGAAGGATGCCATCTTCGACCGCTCGACGGAGCAGGTCGACCTTGGTGGGCGCAGGTCGACCTACCTCCACGTACTTCACCCGGATGCGGTCGAGATACTCCCTCGCCGTGGAGTAGCCGATGCCGAGCTGCTGCGCTGCGAGCTTGAGCGGGAATCCCGAGGCGTACAGGTGCAGGATCTCGCGCTCGCGGCGGCCAAGCTGGGCCTTGGCGAAGTCGCTGTCGGCGTCGATGGCCGTCGCCCACTCGAGGTTGTTGAGCACGTCGCCCCTGGCGACGGTCTCGACGGCGGAGATCACCGTCTTCGTCGCGGACGACTTGGGGATGACGCCTGCCGCGCCCGCGGCGAGGGCCTCGCGCACCGAGGCGACCCGGTCGGCGATGCTGTGGATGAGCACGGCGGAGCCGACGGCCTGCACACGTTTGACGTTCTCCGTGACGGTCGAGCCGTCGCCGAGGGAGAGGTCGAGCACGACGACGTCGCACTCTCGGCCGCCCAGTTGCGCGATCAGTTCGTCGACGGATGCCGCGGCGACGATGAACTCGAAGCCCGCGTCGGTGCAGGCGGCCTTGAGCCCGAGCCTGACCGACTCGTGGTCGTCAACGACGGAGACGCGCACGGTCGCCGCCGGTGCTCCCGCAACGGGAACCTGCATTATTGGCTGGGCCATGGTGATCCTTGTCTGCTGCAGACCGCCGTCAACGACGGCCTCGAGGCTTAGCTTAACGCGGCGCGGGCCGCCGGTGTGGGTTGCAGCGGCGTGCCGGTCAGAATCCGAGCCTGTTAGCGCCTCACGAGCGTCGCGACGGCCTCGACGTGGTGCGTATTCGGGAACAGGTCGAAGGCAACCAGCCGGGCCATCTCGTAGCCCTGGGCCGCGAACAGGGCGACATCGCGCGCCAGGGCGATCGGGTCGCAGGCGACATAGACGATCTGGGCCGGTTCCAGCCGTACGAGTTCACTGACGACTGCCTTGCCCGCCCCGGCCCGCGGGGGGTCGAGGATCACGGTCGCCGCGCGCAGCCGGGACCGGTCGGCGCCGCGTGCCGCGGTGCCAACCTGGCGGAGGTAGCGCTCGACTCGCGCGGTGACGGCTGCTGCGCCGACCCAGTCGACGAGATTCTCGGCGGCGTGGTCGGTCGCCCCGGCGTCGCCCTCGACGCTCGTGATCCGCACGGCCTGGCCGAACCTGTCGCCGACCGCAGCCGCGAGGAGGCCGACCCCGCCGTAGAGGTCGAGGTTCGCGGCCCGCACGTCGAAGAGCGACTCGTCGATCGCCTGCTGCACCGCGGTGGTCAGCGTCTGGGCCGCGTGCCGGTGCACCTGCCAGAACCCGCGGACGTCGAGACGGAAGTCGCGGTCGCCGACCCGTTCGACAATGCGGTTCGAATGCTTCGTGGTACCGGATGCCGGATCGTCGGCCAGCACGAACGGGTTGCCGGTGGACGGCACGACGATGTCGACGAACTCCGCGCCGGCAAATTTCTCACCGAGCGGCGCGACCTGCCTGGCCTCGGGCACGGCGAGGGGGAGGTCGCTCACCGGGATGACCCGGTGCGACCTGGCCGCGTACGGTCCGGGCGTGCCGTCGGGGCCGACGTGCAGCCGCAGCCGGGTGCGCCATCCCGTGCCGTGCTCGTCGGCGACCGCGTCGCCGGCCGTCTCGCCCGCCGGGAGCGCCTCGACATCGACGTCGACGTCGAGCTTCGCCATCCGCTTCATCGAATCGACGATCACCTGCCGCTTGAGCTCGCGCTGGTGCTCGAGACGGATGTGGCCGAACTCGGCGCCTCCCGCGCGCAGGGCAGGTTCCCGGTCCAGGGCGGCCGAGTCCCAGACGTGGAGGCGGCGGTGCGGCGACGCGTTGAGCACCGCGACGGTGTCGGCGCGCCAGAACGACGACTTCGCATCATCCGTGATCTGCGCGATAACACGCTCCCCGGGGATCGCGTCACTCACGAAGATCACCCGACCCTCGTGCCGCGCGACAAAGATTCCACCGTGTGCAACGCCTGTAACCTCGACCTCGACGCGTTCGCCCTGCATGTCACCCATCCATCGAGCATAGGAGCACCGTGCGCCTTTATCTGGCCTCCACCTCGCCCGCCCGGCTCGCGACTCTGCGCGCCGCTGGCATCGAGCCCGTCGTCGTCGGCTCGCTCGTCGACGAGGATGCGGCCGTCGCGTCGTGGGTGGCGGAGCACGGGCCGATCGGCGCCCCCGAGATGGTCGAACTGCTCGCCCGGGCGAAGGCGGAGGCCGTCGTCGGGCGGCGCGTCGACGGGGAGCCCATCGACGGGTTCATCCTCGGCGGCGATTCCGCGTTCGAGCTCGACGCCATAATCTACGGCAAGCCGCACCTGCCGCACGTCGCCCGGGAGCGCTGGCTGCTGCAGCGGGGACGCACCGGTCACCTGCACTCGGGGCACTGGCTCATCGACCACCGCGCCGGGGTCGCCGCCCGCGGTGCGGGTTCGGTGACGACGTCGGCGGTCACGTTCGCATCGGACATCACCGACGACGAGATCGATGCCTACATCGCGACCGGGGAACCGCTCGCCGTCGCCGGCGCCTTCACCATCGACAGCCTCGGCGCCCCCTTCATCACCTCGATCGAGGGCGACCCGCACGCGGTCGTCGGGCTCTCGCTGGCCGCGTTGCGCGGCCTGTTCCGCGGTTTCGATGTCAGCTGGCCGGCGCTCTGGAACCGCTGAGCCTCGCCTCTTTGTAGAAGCTCTCGCTGCGTCACGACGCTTTTTTGTGGGTCGTGGCCAATTCGACGGTGCGGCGCGGCAATAGAGTTGGGCACTATGCCCCGGATAACTAAGGTTCTGATCGCCAATCGTGGAGAGATAGCCGTCAGGGTCATCCGGGCGGCGCGCGACAGCGCCATCGCCTCGGTGGCCGTCTACGCCGACCAGGATCGCGACGCCCGCCACGTCAAGCTCGCCGACGAGGCGTACGCGCTGACCGGCTCCACCTCGGCGGAGACCTACCTCGTGATCGAGAAGCTCCTCTCAATCGCCCGCCGGTCCGGCGCCGACGCCGTGCACCCCGGCTACGGCTTCCTCGCCGAGAACGCGTCGTTCGCCCGCGCCGTCATCGACGCCGGCCTCGTCTGGATCGGACCGTCACCGGAGGCCATCGAGCAGCTCGGTGACAAGGTCTCGGCTCGCCATATCGCCGAGCGCGTCGGCGCCCCGCTCGCACCCGGCACGCTCAACCCCGTCTCCGGCGCATCCGAAGTGCTCGACTTCGTCGACCTGCACGGCCTCCCCGTCGCGATCAAGGCCGCGTTCGGCGGCGGCGGGCGCGGGCTCAAGGTCGCACGCACTCGCGAGGAGGTGCCGGAGCTGTTCGACTCCGCGACCCGCGAGGCCGTCGCCGCGTTCGGCCGCGGCGAGTGCTTCGTCGAGAAGTACCTCGACCAGCCGCGCCACGTCGAGACCCAGTGCCTCGCCGACGTCTTCGGCACGGTCGTCGTGGTGTCGACCCGCGACTGCTCGCTTCAGCGCCGGCACCAGAAGCTCGTCGAGGAGGCGCCGGCACCGTTCCTCACGGGCGAGCAGAACGAACTGCTCTACACAGCGTCGAAGGCGATCCTGCGCGAGGTCGGCTACGTCGGCGCCGGTACCTGCGAGTTCCTCGTCGCGAAGGACGGCACCATTTCGTTCCTCGAGGTCAACACGCGGCTGCAGGTCGAGCATCCGGTGTCGGAGGAGGTTACGGGCATCGACCTCGTGCGCGAGCAGTTCCGGCTCGCCGAGGGCCAGGCCATCGGCTACGGCGACCCCGTCGCGCAGGGCCACTCGATCGAGTTCCGCATCAACGGCGAGGACCCCGGGCTGAACTTCATGCCCTCCCCGGGCCCCGTGCACGTTCTGCGCTTCCCCGGCGGGCCCGGCGTGCGCGTCGACAGCGGCGTCACGACCGGCGACGTCATCAGCGGCGCGTTCGATTCGCTGCTCGCCAAGCTCATCGTCACGGGCTCCTCCCGCGCCGACGCGATCGAGCGCTCGCGGCGGGCGCTCGACGAGTTCGAACTCACCGGTCTGCCGACCGTGCTGCCGTTCCACCGCGCAATCGTGCGCGATCCCGCCTTCACCTCCGAGCCCTTCAGTATCTACACGCGCTGGATCGAGACGGAATTCGTCAACGACATCGAGCCGTGGAGCGGATCGCTCGCCGAACAGGAGCCGGCATCCGCGCGCACACGCGTCGTCGTCGAGGTCAACGGCAAGCGTGTCGAGATCGGGCTGCCCGCTCGCCTCGGAGCCGCTGGCAGCGGACCCATCGTGCCGCCCGCTCCGAAGCGCCGCGGCTCGGGTGCCGTCGTCACGGCGACGGGAGACTCGGTCAAGGCGCCGATGCAGGCGACAATCGTGAAGCTCTCGGTCGAGAACGGGGCGCGCGTCGTCAAGGGCGACCTGATCCTGGTGCTCGAGGCAATGAAGATGGAGCAGCCGCTCACCGCGCACAAGGACGGCATGATCGCCAACCTCAACGCGACGGTCGGACTGACGGTCTCCTCCGGACACCTGCTGCTCGACATCCAGACCTGATCAGCTGCGCCCTTTCATTATTCAGGAGTTTGGTGTGGTGGCGGCCGCTGGCGGCTTTCATCATTCAGGAGTTTCGGGTGGCCTGAGTCACGGGGTCTGCTGCGCGTAGTAAGGCGAAATCTGCGGCGGATGTCGACAAGTTGAGTGTCGAGCGGCGGAACTCTCCTGAATACTGAAGCCGGCCGATGGCCCCAACTCCTGAATAAGGAAAGCGGCCGACGGCCTCGACTCCTGAATGGTGAAAGCGGCTAGCTGGCGACGGGGAACTGGGCCATCGCCCCGAGAACCATGCGCACGCACCATGGCCAGTCGGTCATGATCCGGGTGGAGCTCAGCTGCACCCGCGTGTAGCCCTGAGCGACGAACTCGGCGCCGCAGCGGCGGTCCTCCTCGACCGCGGCCGGGTCGTCGTGATACTCGCGCCCGTCGACCTCGAGCACCACTCTGGTTCCGGCGATTAGCCCGTCCACACGCCCAACCCGGGCGATCTGCACCTGCTGGATGACGACGACTCCGATTGCCCCCAATCGCTGCCTGACGATCGACTCGTAGCCCGAATCGCTGCCGGGACGACACTCGGCGACGACCTCCCGCTGCGAGACCGGTGCCGTGGCGAAGGTGTCGAGGAGTGCATCGCGCGGAACGAGCGCAAGGGCGGTGTCGAGGGTAGCGATGGCGGTTTCACACTCGCACCACGCGACCACCTGTCTGAGGCAGACGAGCAATGACACTCGCCAGCACTCCGGGCCGAGTTCGGGCACGGCGCCCGCCTCGAGCCAATGCAACACGATGCGGCGCCCGGAGGTATCCGGCGTGAGCTCGGTGGGGCGGCCGATGAAACTCGGCGGAACGTTAGTGCGGAGCCTCGCCGAGTTGACGCCGACCGGAATGTGCAGCCTCCTGTCGAAGCCCGACCAAAGCCCGTAGCTCCTCGCCGCTGAAGTGCCCGCGAGGAGTCCACCGACGCGGGCCGCGGCAACCGCGTCGAAGCTCGCACTGTCGGTGACGTAACGCGCCTGCCGGACGCGCCGCACCTCCCCCCGCTTCACCGCGATCGTGAGATCGAATCCGCTGAGTCCCGCTGCGATGAGCTGCTGTCTGGTGGCAACACCCCCCAGCGCCATCACCGTTGCCTGAACCGATTGCATGCGTCACAGCATGGGTGGACGGTGGCGGATGCCGCCCGCTGTGCGGCACCTGTTGACCCGGGCGTGCGCGTCGTCGCTGTGGAGGACAGCATCCACACGCTGCCCCCGCGGCTTTCATCATTCAGGAGCTGACCGCCCGCCTGCCTTTCATCATTCAGGAGATTCAGCCGCGACGGCACTTCAGTATTCAGGAACTCAGCGCGGGAGGCAGCCCAATCCGGGCCGTGACAGCGCGAACACGGTCCAAACCCGCTCGGATGGGCCGCGCCAGAGTCCGACGCTCCTGAATCCTGAACCGGGTCGGGACGCCGGACTCCTGAATAATGAAAGGGCCGCCAGCCCCAGATTCCTGAATAGTGAAAGTCAGGCGACGATGTGCATCGCGCGCGCGGCATCCGTGATGCTGCCCGACAGCGACGGGTACACCGCGAAGGCCTGCGCGATCTGGTCGACGGTCAGGCGGTGCTCGATCGCAATCGCGATCGGCAGGATGAGCTCGGACGCGTGCGGCGCGACGATGACACCGCCGATCACCGTGCCCGACCCGGTGCGGGCGAAGAGCTTCACGAACCCCTCCTTGATGCCCTGCATCTTCGCGCGCGGGTTCGAGGCCAGCGGCAGCTTGTAGATGTCACCCTGAACGAGTCCGTCCTCGATCTGCTTCTGCGTCCAGCCGACGGTCGCGATCTCGGGCTGCGTAAAGATGTTCGAGGTCACGTTGCGCAGCTCCGTGGGATTCACGGCGTCCCCCATCGCGTGATAGACCGCCGTGCGGCCCTGCATCGAGGCGACCGAGGCGAGCGGCAGGAAGTTGGAGCAGTCACCGGCCGCGTAGATGCTCGGCACTGAAGTGCGCGCCACCCGGTTGACCCGGATGTGGCCGGACTCGGTGAGCTGGATGCCGGCCTCCTCGAGTCCGATGCCGGCGGTGTTCGGGATGGAGCCGACCGCGAGCAGGCAGTGGGTGCCCTCGACCGTGCGTCCGTCGGAGAGGGTCGCGACGACACCCTCCTTGGTGCGCTTGACCGACTCGGCGCGCGACTTCGAGAGCACTGTCATGCCGTTGCGCTTGAAGACGTCCTCGATGACGCGCGCGGCATCGGCATCCTCGCCCGGGAGCACTTGGTCGCGGCTCGAGATGAGCGTGACCTTCGAACCGAGCGCTGTGTAGGCCGAGGCGAACTCGGCGCCCGTCACGCCGGAGCCGACGACGATGAGGTGCTCGGGGATCGCCTGCAGCGTGTACAGCTGGGTCCAGGTGAAGATGCGCTCGCCGTCGGGCTGCGCGGTGGGAAGGATGCGCGGGCTCGCGCCGACCGAGACGATCACGGTGTCGGCGTTGATCTCGTCAAAGTCCGTGGCGCCCTTGCCGCGGCCGGTCGAGACAATCAGCCGCTGCGGGCCGTCGAGACGGCCGTCACCGTGCACAATGCGCACGCCCGCCTTGATGAGGCCGGACTTCATGTCCTCCGACTGCTGGCGGGCGAGGCGCATCAGGCGGGCGTTGACGGCGGAGAGGTTGACCGCGACCTCCGGGCGCACGGGCCGCCCGGCGTCGCCGCGGGTGAAGAATTGCACTCCCAGATCGGCGGCCTCGCCGATGGAGTTGGATGCCTCGGCGGTGGCGATGAGCGTCTTCGACGGCACCACATCGGTGAGCACGGCTGAGCCACCGACCCCGATCCGTTCGACGAGGGTAACGTCGGCCCCGAGTTGGGCGCCGGCGAGAGCGGCCTCGTATCCGCCCGGCCCTCCCCCGAGGATGGCAATGCGCTGCTTTCGCTCGAACTCGTAGGACATGGCTTCATTCTCGCCTACCGCCGAGACCGTCCCAAACGAAAGGCGCCGCCGGGCCCGCCCAAGTGAATAGGGTGGGGTCTATGTCGACTACGCAGAGCCATGTTCTGGATGATCCGATGACGGATCCCTTCGAGGTCGCCGCGGCCGCCGCGGCGGACATCGCGCGCCTGACGGGTGTCGACCACCACGACATCGCGCTGACTCTCGGGTCGGGCTGGGCGAAGGCCGCCGACCTCATCGGCGAGACGGTCGCGACGATCCCGGCCACGGATGTCATGGGGTTCAGCCGTCCGGCTCTCGAAGGACACGTCGGCTCGCTCCGCTCGATCCTGCTGCCCGGCGGCAAGCGCGCCCTCGTCATCGGCGCGCGCACCCACTACTACGAGGGCCACGGCGTGCGACGCGTCGTGCACAGTGTGCGCACGGCAGCAGCGACCGGCGCGAGGATCATGATCCTCACCAACGGCGCGGGCGGCATCAAGCCGCACTGGACGCCGGGGACGCCCGTGCTGATCAGCGACCACATCAACCTCACCTTCGACTCCCCGCTCGAGGGCGCGACGTTCGTGGACCTCACCGACCTGTACTCGTCCAGGCTCCGCGCCATCGCCAGGGGCATCGACCCGACCCTCGACGAGGGCGTCTACACGCAGTTCCGCGGGCCCCACTACGAGACCCCGGCCGAGGTGCAGATGGCGAAGGCGATCGGCGGGCACATCGTCGGCATGTCGACGGCGCTCGAGGCCATCGCCGCACGCCAGGCGGGCATGGAGGTGCTGGGCATGTCGCTCATCACGAACCTCGCCGCGGGCATCCAGACGTCCCCGCTGAGCCACGCCGAGGTGCTCGAGTCCGGCCGCGACGCCGAGCCGGTCATCAGCGCCCTCCTCGCCCAGATCGTCGACGCGCTGTGACGGCCGAGCACGACCTCATCCGGCTCGCCCGGGACTGGATCGCCCAGGACCCCGACACCGAGACCCGGGCCGAGCTCGAGGCAGTCGTCGCGGATGCCGAGGGCGGCGCACCGTCGGCCATCGCCGACCTGCACGACCGCTTCGACACGCGCCTCGAGTTCGGCACCGCTGGACTGCGCGGCGCGATCGGCGCGGGCCCGAACCGCATGAACCGCGTGCTCGTCAGCCAAGCCGCGGCGGGATTCGCCGCCTGGCTGCTCTCTCGCGAGAGCGCCCCGAGCGTCGTGATCGGCTATGACGGGCGCACGAACTCACGGGTCTTCGCGATCGACACGGCGGAGATCATGGCCGGCGCGGGCGTGCGCGCCATCCTGCTTCCGCGCCTCCTGCCGACACCGGTGCTCGCGTTCGCCGTGCGCCGGCTCGAGGCGAGCGCCGGGGTCATGGTGACCGCGAGCCACAACCCCGCCGCCGACAACGGCTACAAGGTCTACGTGGGCGGCGCGGACGGCGGTGCGCAGATCGTCGCCCCCGCGGATGCCGAGATCGCCGAGCGAATCTACGCCGTCGCGGCCGGCTCCCTCGCCACCGCCCTTCCGAGGAGCACGGACCTCGAGACCGCGAGCGAGGATGTGGTCGACGACTACGTGCGCCTCACCGCGGCCATCGCCGGGGCAGTTCCGGCACCGGTCCCCTTTGTCTACACGGCCATGCACGGTGTCGGCTGGCACACGGCCCGCCGCGTGTTCGTCGATGCCGGCTTCGGCGAACCGGTCTCGGTGCGCGAGCAGGAGGAACCGGATGCCGCGTTCCCGACCGTCGCATTCCCCAACCCCGAGGAACACGGCGCCCTCGACCTCGCGATGGCGACCGCGACGACGGCAGGCGCCGAGCTCATCATCGCCAACGACCCGGATGCCGACCGGCTCGCGGTCGCGATCCCCGCCGGGAACGGTTGGCGGCGGCTGAGCGGCAACGAGGTCGGCTCCCTGCTGGGCTGGCGCGCGGCGGAGCGGCTCACTGCGGCGGAGGCCGACGGCACCCTCGCCTGCTCCCTGGTGAGCTCTCCCGCCCTGCGGGAGATCGCTCGCGAGTACCGTCTCGACTTCGCCGAGACCCTCACCGGATTCAAGTGGATCTCCCGCGCCGGTGGGCTCGCGTTCGGCTACGAGGAGGCCCTCGGCTACCTCGTCGATCCGGACAAGGTGCGCGACAAGGATGGCATCTCGGCCGCCGTCGACTTCCTCACCCTGGTCTCCGAGTTGAAGGCGGTCGGCAAGTCGGTCGATGACCACCTGCTCGACTTTGCCGAGAAATTCGGTGCGTTCGCGTCGGCGCAGGTCTCGGTGCGCGTGACCGACCTCGCCGAGGTTCCGCGCATCATGACGAAGCTGCGGGATGCCCCGCTGCGCGAGATCGGGTCGATTCGCGTGGACCGTGTCGAGGACTTCTCCGGCGGGTTCGGATCGTTCGCGGCCAGCGACATCCTGCGCTTCTGGACCACGAACGGCGCACGCGTGATCGTGCGCCCAAGCGGCACCGAGCCCAAGGTCAAGGTCTACATCGACTCGTCGAGCACCGACGGCACCGGTGCGGAGCGCCAGGCGGCGGCGCAGGCCGTCGTCGACGAACTCGAGGCCGGCATCCGCGCCATCCTCGCCTGAACCCCTCAGCGTGCTCGGCGGGCCGCTCGCGGCAGTGTCGAGATCCGGCGCCGGGTGCCGTCAACTGCTCCTCCACAGGGCCTGTTCTGGGAGGGTTATCCACAGGCAATACCCCCGATCAGGGTGTGGTTTGGTGTCAGCAGCAATGTCAGTGGCCCCTGTCAGTATGGGGGTATGTCCAGAGCAACCGATCCCGTCGCCGTAAGCGCTCACGCGCTCGCGTCGGTGTGGGCTGGTGCGCTCACCGGGTTCGGTGACCAGGTCGGCGAGCACCCCGCCACTGGCACGGCAGCCGGTGCATCCTTCGGGGTGATCGCGGTCGCCCCCGCCCAGCTGGATGTGGAGACCATGTCCGATGCGGGCCTGCTGCGGG